>CANRPF010000023.1 GCA_947632375.1 uncultured Bacilli bacterium | reverse complement strand
ATTCCTGCATCTTTATCTACATCACTTACTATTATCTCTTTTTCTCCAATTACTTCTTCTGTATCTACTTCTTCATTGCATTTGATTATCTTTTCTACTTCTTCGAAATACTCTTCTTCACTTAATGTTTCTTCATGTAATCCTTTTAAAGCAATTTCTAAATCTAATTCTTTTTGATATTTTTTTGCTTCTATTTTTACCATCTCTTTATGATTTTTCTTTTTATTGGCATATGCTTTTGTATGTGTTGAATCTATATATACAGATGTCATATCTAAACAATTCCAATCAATTAATAATTCTATTACTTTATCAAATACTGTTTGTAATAAATCTTTTTCTAATTTACAAAACTTTCTTTTATAATTTTGTGAATATGTTGAATGATCTGGTACTTCTTCATTTAAGTTATATCCTATAAACCATCTATATAAATTATTATATTTTAAATTTTCATATGTTCTTCTTAAACTATCTTCATGAAAAAGGAACTTTAATATATGAATCTTTACTAAAACTACAGGGTCTATACTTTTTCTTCCTACCTTAGAATATAGTTTTTCTACTTCATCATATACAAAGTTCCAATCAAAATATTTTTCTATAACTCTTAAAAAATGATTTTCAGGAATCATACTTTCTAAATTTACTATTTCACTTGAATAACTTCTTTTTAGTCTTTTGGTCATTGACATATTTATCACTTACTTTCTTATTATTCCTATATTCATTATATCAAAATTTCATAAAAAAAGTAAGGTTTGTAAGCTTTTTTTAGGAATAATAAGCAACCTTACATATTTATTATAATATA
Source organism: uncultured Bacilli bacterium (assembly GCA_947632375.1). Taxonomy (GTDB): domain Bacteria; phylum Bacillota_I; class Bacilli_A; order RF39; family UBA660; genus UMGS1124. The sequence continues at coordinate 26,496 of CANRPF010000023.1, read as the reverse complement.
TTTTTTTTAATAATAAAAGACTGTTTTCAATTTTTTATTTGTCAACAGTCTGAAGGAACTATAAATTATAGTTTCTTTTCTAATGCATTTATTACTCTATTTAATACATAATTTTCTTCATTAGGGTAGGAGGTATAAAAAGTAATTAAATCAATATTAGCACTATTACATATATTTTTTACTTTAATATCTCTAGACTTTCTTCGTTTAGTATTATGAGTAGAATCATTCAATTCAATTAATAGTAATAAATTAAAATCTTTATCAAAAATACCAAAATCAATATTTCTAAACAACTCAGTATTATACTTTTGATTAGAAACTTTATTTATAATAGAGGCTAAATTAACTTGTGGTATTATTATATATTTATCATCCAATTTTTTTAATTTTAAATAAAATCTTTTTTCACTTTCAGACATAAATTCTTTCTTAATATAACTTTTTTCAGTTAAATTATTATCATTTTTACTATTATTTATATATAAATATACATAATACGATATAAAAATTAATATACAAACTAAAACTATCCAAATAATCATAAATAAACAACTCCATTTTCATAAATATAATAATATAATTATTTTAAAAAATCAATTGTCCCCTATTGTTCGATAGTAGGGGAGTAAATTAGGAAAAACTTATATATATATCACTTTTAAACACAATTAGCTAATAAATAATATTAATTAGTTATAAATATAAATAATACGTAATAAATGTAATTAAATATAAATATAAAATAAATTAAAAAAATATAAAAATATTTTATTTAAAAAATCAAATTTAAGAACTAATAATTAAATTATAAAGATATAAATAATTAAGAAATAAGAATATGATAACTAAAGTTAATAATAAATAGTAATATAACGTATTAAATAGTATAACAAATTATTAATTAGATAGATATAAATTATTATATATGTATTTTTAATTAAAAAATATACGGCATCTATGTCGGAGTATTATGTTAACTATAGAACTTCCTATAATATATAGCAGGTTTTATATATAAATTTACATAAAAAACATCATTATTTGATGTTTTTTTCCTTTTCTAAATATTTAATTATTATAGTTTCTATTAAGTTTGATAACGTTCTGTTTTCTTCTATTGCTATATTATCTAATATTTTTTTTATGTCTTCAGTTGTTCTAAATGTTATAGTACATGTTTCCATATTTATTTCTCCTCACTACTTTTATTATATTTTGTTTACTTTTTTATTGAAATGTATACTTGTGTATGTTATTATATACTTGTATACAATAGTCTAATATTGTGTACTCGAATTCACATCTTTGGGCTATATTATTCCTCTTATTTCTTTGTCTTATATAGCCCATCTTCTTTCATTTAAAAACAGAAAGGTAGGTAAAAATATGAAAGGGAAAATAATGATATTAAGTTTAAGAAAAGGAAAGGAATATACGTGTATACATTATCTGTTATTAAATAATGAAAGTGTATTGAATAACGAACGCGCTATAGGCTTTGTCGACGTAAGCAGTTTTACTAAGTTAGATATAATCGGTTCAATAAAAACTGATGATTGTTTACAGGTAATAGATTGTACGTTTAGAAACATGCAGGATTTTAAGAATCCATTAAATACAAGATTAGTGCTAGAGTCATTAACATTAAAAAATGGCAAAGTTATTAATTTATTATAGTTTAAATCATGATAAATTTAAACTTAAATTAACCAGGTCATATAACGTACATCCTATAGGTTATACGAATCAGTTTGACGAGGTTTTATTAAAAGTTATAAATACTTATGATTTAGACAAAAAATCTAAACGTAAGTTTTTATATAAAATTTGGAATAGAAAGGGAAGGTAATATATGGAAGGTGCAGAAAGTACAGCTTTTGACTTTAGCGCAGTTACAGCAGGTGTAAAAAGCGTATTAGGTGTATTTACAACTAATTTAACTGTAGCTAATATTGCAACTGTTCTAGGATTAGTTATCGTAGCTTGCTTAACATTATATTTATTCTATTGGGGAGCAAGAAAAGGTATCGCAATGCTAGAGAGTGCATTTAGTGGACATGGCTTCCACATATAATATTGGTGGCTAAAATGCCACCAATATTTTAATTAGAAAGGAAAAAATTATGAAAAGTTTAGAAACAATACTAGGTATGATAATGATATTTGTATTTTATAAAGGATTAAATTTTATTTGGAATAAGATAAGAAAGATATTTAAGAAAGGAGATAATTAGTATGGGAATAACTCAAATGTATAATGAGATAATGGCTATAATATCTCCTGTATTAGTTTTAGCAGGTTTTTTAGCATTAACAATTGCGATAATTTCAATGCTTGTAAATATGTTAATAGACGCGTTTACAGGTAAAGGCTTTAGAATAGGTATGAAATGAGAAAAAAGGATTTAAAAGGGGAGGTAAATCTACTTAGATTTCCATCTCATTTAAGGTATTTAAGAGAGTGGAAAAAGAATAGGTTTCCTTATCATGGTGTTTATTGTTTTTGTGGTCGTCAAGGTAGTGGCAAGACTATTAGCGCTGTTCGTTTAATAAGTAATATATATTTAGATTATAAAGATGTTTATTTGGTTACAAATGTAAATATAAATACTGATATATTAAATCATATTCCAAAAGAGAATATAATACCATTTACGAGGTATTATCAATTGTTCTTTACATATAATAAGCCCGTCATTTTTTTAATAGATGAGGCACATATATTGTTTAATTCTTTAGAAAGTAAAAATGCTGATTTAAATATGTTCCAGGTAATAAGTCAAAATCGAAAGAATCAGAGAATCTTTATTTTAACAAGCCAGGTATTTTCAAGATTACAATTAGTAATGCGTGAGCAGATTAATACTGTTATTACATGTTCTACTTGGTTTCAATTTATTACACATTTAGTAGTATATAGTGATTTTGAGAAAGAGAAAGATGAGTTAGTAGGGAAACGTAAATTTGGTGCTTTTTTTAGCCATAATAAAGACGTTCACTATAAGATGTATAATACAGACCAGGTAATAGATTATTCAAAAGATGCGCCATTTTGGACGCCTTTAAAGGAGGATAAAGAAAATGGATATTACAATTTGTTTAAATTTTGTCAGAAGTCGTCTAGTTAAATTAATTAATTGTATCATATTTTCAGTCGTCTTATGCTTATGTGCTACGGAGGTAGCACAAGCTAAGACGATTGCAAATGATTACAATTTAATAGACGATTCAAGATTAAGTTATTTTAAAAACATTTATTTAAGAAGTCCATATAAAAATTATTTGTTAGGTACAGAGGTAGTTAATAGTGGTTATAATTCAATTACATATTATTATTTATGCTTAACAGATAGTGATATAGATTTAAAAGATGTATCAAATGCTAGTTCTAGTTGTGATTCATTGTTTAGGTATACTCGTAATGGCTCAAGTTATGTATTAGAATCAATTAACGATAAGACTTTGTCTTTTGTTAATTCAATTTATTATACTAGTAATTCTTCTGATAAAGATTTAAGTGTAAGTTCTTATTTGTTTATTATATGTGTGTTTTTAGCTTTTTTAATATTTTCTTTAATTATGATTAAGTTGTTTGGAGGTTAATTTGTGAAGAAAATATTTTATATACTTATATTTTGTTTTATGTTTTCATTATCAACTTTAGTTGCTAAAGCTGATAATGTTTATATTAATGCTACTTGGGTTAATTATTTTTGTGCTGATAATACTCTTTGTGATGGCGAGGCACCATCTTTTAATAATTCTACCTCAATGCCATATTATTATTTCCAATTTGTTGGAGCTTATAATAATAGTATTACAAGGGCTCAAATTAATGTATCACGTCCAACAGGTTGGGAAAAATCTAAGCCTTATGATGTTTCTTTTATATTTGCTTTAAATTCTATGGTTACTGATGACCCTGTTTTGCCTGTTGTTACACTTGCTAATAATGTTTGTGATGTAACGCCTCAATATAGTACAGAATCTTATAAGTTCTATGGTGTTTATTGTACTAATGTTAATGTTAATGAAGAATTTTTAGTAAATATTTGGGTAAAAGGTTATGTAGCTGGTGTTAATAATTATAATCACTATCTTTACTTTTATTTAATTAATACCTGGTCTATAATGCCTCATTTTGCCGATAGTGGAGCTAGTGGAGTAGTAGGTGCTATAGAGGGAGTACAACAATATCAAAAAGAGACTATAGATAAGATAAAAGAGGCTAATGATTTGATTAGTAGTGATTCAGACGATACCGAAAGTAAGTCTTGTGGTATTATTTGTAAATTAAAAGGTATATTTACAGGTATTATAGAACTACCTAAAAAGTTAGTTGAATTGTTAATAGATGCATTAAAGAGTTTATTTGTACCTAGTGATGAGCAGCTATTGGAAATAATTGATGATAGTAAAGAGTTGTCTGAGAATTTTGGCTTTGTAGGAGAGGCAATTAATTTCTTTATTACATTATTTACTAGTTTATTAGGTATGGTAAATGCAAACGGGTGTGTTGAATTTCCAGCTTTTAGTATAGGTAGTACAAGTTTATTTGATGGTATGACTTTTTGGGACTCTCAACAAGTATGCCTGGCTGATAACGCTATATTAAGTAATAATATAACTACAATAAGAACAATTACATCAATTGTATTAGTATGTTTGTTTATAAATTTTGCTAGTTCGAAGTTCTTTAGTATTTTATCTAAATCAGATAATGGAAAGAGTGATGGTTAATGATAATATATTTATTATTAAAAGCAATACTATTTGTATTAAGTGCGATAAGTAGTGTATTAGGAGGATTAATACCTAGTTTTCCAGAATCAATATCTAGCGTTTTAAATACAATATCTACAATGCTGCAAGGAGGAATATCATTTTTGTCATATTTTTTCTATGTACCTGTAGTAGTCGCTTTAATATCTTTGGTAATAAGTTGGCACGGATTTCAAGTTGTTAAAGATGCAATTATGAAAGTTATCGGACATTTCTTAGGTAACTAGAAAAAAAGAAACTAAAAAAATCTTGATCGTGCAATTAAATAGCGAAGTCTTTTAATTGCAACATCAAGATTATAAATATCACTTTACATTTTTAACTAAAAAAATGTATTGTGATATTTCAAAAAGTTAAACTTCTACTTGACTAAAGTTTAACTTAACCGAATTTTTTATAAATTTTTTATTATTTTGGAGGTGTAAAGTGTATGAGAAAATCTATGCAAATAATTTGCATTTGCATTTGATAAAGTACAATACAACTATCAAAACTTATGCGAATGGAGATAGAGATATAAAACATCATTCATATAGTAATATAAAAGGGTTAGAGAAGAGTAGAAAAAAAGGAACTATCTCAGACGAGGAAAAAGATAGGTTAAGATACTATAATTTGTTAAGTACAAAATCAAATATAATAGATTTGATATATCATAATGGTTTAATAAAGCCATGGGAATATTTTATAACATTAACTTTTGATGATACTAAGGTTAATGGTTATGATTATAATGAGTGTCGGAAAGCATTAATGAAGTGGTTAGATAATCAAAAACATCAAAATCCTAATTTAGAGTATGTAATAGTACCCGAATATCATAAAAGTAAGAGATTTCATTTTCATGGTGTAGTTAGGAATTGTGAAAAGTGGCGCTTATCCCCTGCTTTTAATAGTAAGGGTAGGGCGATATATAAAAATGGTGCAAGAATATATAATCTAGATAATTATAAGTATGGTTATACAACAATAAGTAAAATAAAAAATGCAGAAGCAGTAAGTGTATATACAAGTAAATATATAACAAAAGAATTTATAAATATAGAAAATGCAAAAAAATATTGGGCTTCTAAGTCGTTATCTAGGCCAACCATAGAGTACGCACAATTAACAGAAGATGGATTAAAGTTTTATATAGATAAATCAAAAGTAGTTAGTGAGAAAATAATAAATAAAGAATTCAGTTCGACATATTATGTTAAACAACGAACTTCCTATAATATATATTATGTTAACTTCCATATTTTCAAAATAATTATTAGTAATTCTTAATCTTACTACTCTTTTATTTTTTATATTAAAATCATAATAAAAATAATTTATATATTTATTTATATATTTTTATTTTATTATTCTCTTTTAATGTTATATAAATATATTTTTATTATTTTTTATTTATTTATTATATGTTTATCAATTTATTTATTATATAGCAATAAATCATATAATATCCAATTACAAATCCCCTACTTTTTTATAAACTATAAAATAGGGGAATTAAATTTTTAATTTTTAAAATTACTCTCCTCTTTTCTTAAAAAACGAAATAGGGGGCTTTATTTATGTAAATAATATACTTATTATAAAGAATATAATTCCAATTAGTAAACCATAATATATGTATTTATTTTTTCCATAGCTATGTTTAATTGCTTCTTTAATAATTTCATTTATAGCAAGAGAAATCATTATACCAGCTACAAAAATCAATATAATTGAAAGAATTTCAGTATTGAAATACTTATATAAAAAGAAATATGCTAATAAAGCCCCTATTGGTTCTGATAAACCACTTATTAGAGTAGTTTTAAAAGCTTTTTTTAAAGAGTAGGTTGAATAATATATTGGTACTGCTATACATATGCCTTCTGGTATATTGTGTAACATTATTGCAATCGCTATTTTTAAACCTAAACTCTTCTCTACCCCACTTGTCAAAAATGTAATTATACCTTCAGGTACATTATGTAATATTAATACAATAGCACTTATAATTCCTAATTTATATAAAGAACTGCCATTATTTTCCAATTTTTTTAATATTTTGTTGCTACATTTTATTAAAAATATACCTAAAATAAAGCTTATGATACTTATTATTAAACCAAATATATTATACTTTAAAACTAAGTAAAAAAATGATTCTGGTATTAAGTCAAATATACTTATAAGTATCATAACTACAGAGCTAAAACTTAAACTTATACATAAGAATCTATCTATATTTTTTACTTTTAAAAATATAAATAAAAAACCAATAAGAGTAGATAATCCTGCAATAGTACTAATAATAAATGGATATAGGAAATTATTCATAATTAATCACTTATTAATAATATGTCATAAGATAAATATTTATTATATACTAACCATAATTTTCCATTATATTTATTTATATTTTTCTCATAATAATAGTGGGAGGTAAGTTTTATGAGTAATAAAAACAACGAAAGAGCTAATAGTAGAACAAAATGTTCTAATAGCAACAATAACAGAAGTAAAGCTTCTGAAAGAACTAATAGTTCAGCAAGATCTAACAGTAGAGCAAATTCTAATGCTAGATAAATAAAAAAGGGCGATATTTTTGCTCTTTTTTTAATTTCTGGGAAAATATTCCATATAATTTTCTTTTAATAGTTCATTAGACATATGTGTATAGATTTGAGTAGTAGATATATCACTGTGACCTAAAAACTCTTGTATTATTCTTAAATCAGCCCCATTTTGAAGCATATGTGTTGCTATTGAATGCCTAAGAGTATGTGGTGATTCATCTTTATTAATATTCTTTTTAAGCGCTTCTTTTTTTATCATTTTGAATACACCTTGTCGAGTCATCTTTTTTCCATGATTATTTAAATATACGAAATTATTTTGTTCATTTTTTACCAATAAATGTCTATAATCTTTAATATATATTTTTATATATTTTATAGCAATATCACTTATTGGTACTATACGTTCTTTGCTCCCCTTCCCCATTATTCTTATAATACAATCATTTAAATCTATATTTTTAAATTCTAAGTTAACTAATTCACTTATTCTTAATCCACTTGAATATAATAATTCTAATATAGATTTATTTCTTGCATCAAATGCATCTTCTATTTTTATATCTAATAATTTATCTATTTCTTCAGTTGTAAGATATGTAGGAAGTTTTCTTGATAGTTTAGGAGAATCTATAGAATCTGTTGGATTTATAGTTATTTTTCCTAATTTTGTATAGTATCCATAAAATGATTTCAAAGCACTTATGTAGTTGCTAATACTACTCGCTTCTAAATCTAAAGAATAAATAAACTTTTCTATATCAGAATAATTACATTTTAATAAATCTTTTTTTATAAATTCATTTAGGTGATTAAGACTATTCATATAAGTATTTATAGTATTTTTAGAATAATTTAAATCAAGTTCTAAATACATTAAAAAATCATTAATATACTTTTCATTCATATTATCACCTATATTTATTATAAATGTTTTAAAAAATATTTTCAAATTAGAAAAAAACATTTTTATTTTACAAATAAATAGACTAATTATATCTATTTTGATAAAATAAAATATAGGTGAATAGTATGGAACTTCTAGCGAATGTAATGAGACCTAAAAAAATAGATGATATAATTGGACAAAAACATCTATTTGGTGAAGATAAAATCATTACAAATCTTATAAAAAATAAAAAAATATTTTCTATGATATTATATGGTAGACCTGGAATAGGAAAAACAAGTATAGCAAACGTAATTGTTGAAGAGCTTAAAATGCCTCATAAATTTTTAAATGCTACAATTAATAAAGTTATGGATTTTAATATTGCAATTGAAGAAGCTAAAATGTATGGTGAAATGATTTTAGTAATAGATGAAATACACAGAATGAATAAAGATAAACAAGATATACTGTTACCTTATATTGAATCTGGTTTAATTATTCTTATAGGATTAACAACATCTAACCCATATCATAAAATAAATCCTGCTATAAGAAGTAGATGTCAAATATTTGAATTAAAAGATTTAAGTGATGATGAAGTTATTGAGGGATTAAAACGAGCTACTAAATATTTACCTGATATTAAAATAGATGAAAAAACATATAAAACAATAACTTATTTATCTGGTGGAGATTTAAGAAATGCTATTAATTTACTTGAAATATCATATTATTCAAATTCTGAAAAGCGCGTAAATGATGAAATAGTAAAAAAGATTAATTCAAAACCGATAATAGCAGCTGATAAAGATGAAGATGGACATTATGATTTATTGAGTGCTTTTCAAAAAAGCATACGAGGATCTGATCCAGATGCTGCAATCTATTATTTAGGAAGATTATTAGAAGCTGGAGATTTAGATAGTATCTATAGAAGAATGTCCGTTATAGCTTATGAGGATATAGGACTAGCTAACCCTGGTATGGGTCCAAAAGTTATGGCTGCAATAAATGCATCAGAATTAGTAGGATTACCAGAGGCAAGAATTCCTTTATCTGTCGTAGTTTTAGAATTAGCTTTATCTCCTAAAAGTAATAGTGCAATAAGTGCTATAGATAGTGCTTTAAATACTATAAGAAAAGGTAATTCGGGAAATGTTCCTAATCATATAAAAACTAATAGTAGTGATTATAAGTATCCTCATGAATATCCAAAATATTACGTAAAACAACAATATTTACCAGATAAAATTAAGGATATTAAATTTTATAATCCCAAAATAAATAATTATGAAAATAATCTAAATAAAATAAATAAAGAAATGAGGTCATAAAAAATGAATATAGCAATTATAGGTACAGGTGCATATGGTCTAAGTATAGCATTAGCACTTTTAAATAATAATTATAAAGTAAAAATGTGGGTAGAAAGTGAAGAACGAGCAAAATATATTGATGAAAATAGAAATACAGTTAATATAATTCCTAATATTAAAATACCTAAAGATATTGAATTTAGTAATGATTATGAATATATTTTAAAAGATACTAATATTGTATTTATAGCAGTTTCTGCTAAGTTTATACCTAGTGTTTCAAAGGATTTAGTTAAATATAATATAAAAAACAAACACGTTTGTATTTTAAGTAAAGGTATAGAAGAAAATACTTGTGACTTTGTTTCTGAAGTTTTTAAAAAATATACTAATTCTAAAAAAATATCTGTTATTTCAGGCCCTTCTTTCGCTATTGATTTAGCAAATATGGATCCAATTGCATTATCTATTGCAAGTAAGAATAAAGATACTATAGAAGCTATAAAAAAGGTTCTAAGTTCAAACTATATAAAATTAAGAGATACTAAAGATGTACTTGGTACTGAAATATGTGGTTCTGTAAAAAATATTATTGCAATAGGTTCTGGTATGTTAGAAGGTTTAGGTTATAAAGAGTCATCTAGAAGTTTCTTAATTACGGAATCTATTCATGATATAAAAGAATTAATTGATGCATTAGGAGGAGATAAAAAAACTGTACTTTCTTATGCAGGTATAGGTGATTTAATATTAACAGCAACTAGTACTAAATCAAGAAATTATTCGTATGGTATTTTAATTGGAAAAAAAGAAAAAGAAAAATCTGTAAACTTTTTAAATTCTAATACTGTAGAAGGTTATTTTACTTTAAAATCTATATATAAATTAATTAAACGTAAAAAAATAAATATTCCAATAATAGATGTTATGTATGATATTATATTTAAAGAAAAAGATCCTGATTCTTTAGTGAAATTACTAATAAAAAAAGCATAATTTTTGCAATTTTATGCTTTTTTATATTTGAGTAAGTATAGCAATATTATAATTAGTAAAATTTAACATATTTATATATTTTTTAAATTCATTAAAAGATGATTTTTCTATATCTTCTAATTTATCAACACTTTCATATCCAAAAGAAGTAATATTTTCTATTAAAGGATCTATTGTTGCATATATACTATCTTTTCTAGTTATAAAATTAAATATATAACCTCTTTTTGTTAATTCATATATTTCTTTATCAAATACAAAATCTTTATTTTGAAAAATGTCTAATACTCTATTAATAAATTCTTCAGTTTTAAATGTATTAGCCTCTATTCTTATAACATGATATCCTTCTAACATACTATTAGAATATATAATTTCATCTGTAATAATATTATCTTTTAACAACTCTTTATGAAAATCACTAACTATACCAAAATTCATTTTTAGAAATGCAAATAAATGTCCATCCATTTCAAGTTTTTCAAATGGAGTCAAATCTTTAGTATTTAGTTTAAAAGTTACTATTGCCCTATCAATACCTGTATTAGCTTCTATAGATATTTTCTTTTTATTTACTTTATCTTTATGTTTTATATCTACTTTAGATAATCGATAAGTAGTAAATTCTAAATTTTTATAAATATCTTCAATTAATTTAATTAATTTATCTCTATCAAATTTTCCACCTACTACAATATATTCGTTACTTGGCCTATATAACGCTTCATGACATAATTTAATATTACTACTATTCATTAATTCTATATCTTTAAAACTTCCTAATATACTATCAAATTTCTTATTATCAGCTATAGCAGATAAAGTATTATTATAAAGTTCTACATATTTATTATCTAAACTTCTTCTCTTCTCTTCTATTATAGGACCCTTTATTTTTTCAATATTATTTTTATTTATAATTGGAGAATGTACTCCTATAAGTAATTTTTCTATAGCATCATATATATTTTCTACAGCATCTATATAAAATCTTGTACTATTTATATTAGTTAAACCATTACTTCTTATACCAGATGTGCCAAAATATTCCATTAAATCACCATAGCAACTACATTCTAATACTAAATGTTCTAAAAAATGTGCTGTTCCATTTGGTATTTTTATATTTTTCTTATTATAATTAATTTCTCTATCTAATCCTCCAAATTTTACTATTAAATTAAAATAAGTTGTATGTTTACTATTATCTTGCATCATAAATATTTTTAAGCCATTTGATAATGTAATTACCTCAAAATTATTCACGTGTTCCCTCCAATACATATAAAGCCGCTAAATTCAATCTAGAATTAAATTCTTCTAATTCTTCTTTTTTTATACTACTTAGAAGTTGAAATTCTTTTTCACTAGAAACATCTAATTTAAAATACTGATTAATTATATTAGATGAAATAGAAACAAAACTATCTAATTCTCTTTCTAAATTTAATTTAGTTCTATAAAGAATATCTTTTATATTTTTTTCGTATTTATCTAATTTAGTTAAATCTATTATAAGTTCTTGAATAATTTTCTTTACTATATTTATATTTCTTCTTCCTGTTGAAGCTTTAATAATTAGTAGTCCATTTCTAATTAAAAATGATGATTCACAAGTATATACTAAATTATTATTCTTTCTTAAAATATTTAAAAGAATAGAGCTAGAATTATTACTTAAAAGCATATCTAACATAATACCTTTATATTTATCTAATTCAGTATAATTTTTTACATTATAAACCATATATATTATACTTTGATAATATTTAGATTCTTCTTTTTGCTCTTTATATTTAAAATCATTATAATAATAATTATAATCAGTTAACATATTAACTTTTTTTAATTTTAATTTATCTAAATATAAAGAAATTAAGTTATCTAATCTTTCTATATCAGTATTCCCATTAACAAATATTTTAGGTTTTTTAGTATATATATAATTATTGTAAAAATCATATACTCTTTTATTATTTAAATCTTTTATATTTTCTAAATCTTCATATTTTATTTTATTTAAAATACCATCTTGATCTAGAAGATCTAACATATTTTTTTGAGCAATAAAATTAATATTTTTATAAGCATCTAATAAATGTTGTGTATAAGTATCTTTTTCTCTTAAAAATAATTCTTGATTAAATAATCCATCTTTAATATTAGGATTATATATAGAATCTAATATAAAATTTATCGCATCTTCTAAAAAATCATCTTTTACGATATCTATATTAGGTATAACTGCAGAAAAATTCATAAAATAAACCTTGTTAATAGCTTCATACTTAGCAGTATAACTCATTATATATCTACGTATTTTTTCTTTAGAAAAAGAACTTTCGTCATTATAGTTATTATTAGTAAAAGATAATAATCTTGATAGTATAGGTAAAATTATAATATCTTCTTTTGGAATTTCAAATTGAAATATAAAATTTATTAATGTTGAACTAAAATTTTTATTTATTTCATATTTAGTAATATATTTCATAATTAATCTCCTTATTGTTATTATACTATAAAATAAAAATAAGAAAAAGACTATTAAAATAATCTTAATAGTCTAATATTTAATAGAGTTTATAGAGGTTTTATACAAGTTTTAGGTATTTATTTAACGGTTTAAAGCAGTTTAATTTATTTATACTATTATTAATAGTTTATTTTTTTATTATTTTATTTTATCTCTTATATACTTTCCTCCTTTCAACAAATACATTATAAAAAAGAAATAAGAAGTATATATGAATTAATTAAGAATTTTTTGTGAAAATTAAAAAACTATAAGTTTCCACTTACTAGTTTCTTAAAATTCTTTTTATATAAATCGAAAAAGTTAGCTTTCTTTACACTATTTTTTACTGTTATATCAAACGTACTTATCTCTTTTCCATCTTTATATAATATTAATGTACCAACTTTATCTCCTACGTTTACAGGTGCTTTTATTTGATTAACTTTTAATTTATAATCATATTTTCCATTATTATCTATTTCTGCTAAGTCAGTTACGTTTTGCATTAATTTTAATTCTACTTCATCAACTTTTCCATCTATGACTTTTTGTGTACCTAATTTAGTTGTTTGATCATAAATTACTTTTAATTTATAGTTATTAAAACCGTAGTCCATTAATTCTATTGTATCTTTGCTTCTCATTTCACTAGTTTCTTCTCCCATTACAACACTTATTAGACGCATATCATTACGTTTTGCTGTTGCTGTTAAGCAATAACCCGCTGTAGTAGTATAACCTGTTTTTAAGCCGTCTAAACCTTTATAATAACGTATTAGTTTATTAGTATTTACCATCCAAATACTAGAACCATCATTTTTCTTTAAATATTCTTCATATATACTAGAGTATTCTAATATTTTTTCGTGTTTAATTAATTCTCTTGCAATAATTGCCATATCATATGCACATGAATAGTGGTTATCATTATCAAGTCCATGTACATTTGCAAAGTTTGTATTTTTTAATCCTAGCGCTTTAACTTTCTCATTCATTAAATTTACAAATTTTTCTTCTGAACCTGCTATATATTCAGCCATTGCAACTGCTGAATCATTTGCACTTGCTATACAAATGCTTTTTATTAAATCATCTACACTCATAACTTCATTTGGATTTAAAAATACTTGACTTCCTCCCATATTAGAAGCATTGGTACTTATTGTAACTTTGTCAGTTAGTTTAATACTACCATCTTCTATTTTTTCCATAATTATTAAAAGTGTCATCATCTTAGTCATACTAGCTGGAGCTCTTTTTTCTAATGAATTTTCTTCCATTAATACTTCCCCACTATTAAATTCAATAAGTATACTAGATTTTGCACTAGCGGCAAATACATTCGTTGAAAATATAAATAAAAAGCATAAAAATACTACAATTTTTTTCATATTACACCTCTAATTAAATATATATTTTTTTTCACATAATATGAAAAAAACACTAATTGTGTTCATTTTTATTATAATTACTTAAATAATTTTTTAATTTTACTGCAATAGGTTCTGGAACAAATTTAGCTAGTTCTAAAACACTTGCTTCACTAATCTTTTTAACACTTCCAAAATGTTTAATTAACTCTTTTCTTCTTACAGTACCTATACCTTCTACATTGTCTAAAATACTTGATATAGAAGCCTTACTTCTAATTTCTCTATGATAATTAATAGTAAATCTATGTACTTCATCTTGTATTCTAGTAAGATAATGAAATAAGTTGCTAGTTTTATCTATTTCATATACTTCTAATGTATCTCCATCCATTAAATCATTAGTTCTATGTTTATCATTTTTTACTAAACCACATACTTTTATTTTTAAATTTAAATCATTCAATGTATCTAAACATGCATGTATTTGTGTTTTACCGCCATCTACTATTATTAAATCAGGTAGTTCTTTCTTTTCAATTAAACACCTAAAATATCTTCTATAAATTACTTCCTTCATAGTATTATAATCATCATTTTTATCTACTGTAATTTTATATTTTCTATAATCACTTTTAGATGGTTTACCATCTTTAAATACTACCATTCCTGATACATTAAATGTTCCAAAAATATTTGAATTATCAAATACATCTATTCTATAAATATTAATACCTAAAAGTTTAGATAATTCTTTATTAGCATCACTAGTTCTAGATGATTCTTTTTCTAATATACTAAATTTATTTTCTAAATTTATTTTAGCATTTTTATATACCATATCTAAAAGAGTCTTTTTCTTTCCTTTAATACTTGTAGTAAATTTAGTATTTATAATATCACTTAGCAATAAAGTATCTATACTTTTATCTAATAATATTTCTTTTGGAACTTCATGTTTACTATAATAAAGTGCAATAAAATACTCTAATTCATTCATATAATCATCCATTACAGGAACTATTTTATTTACATGACCATTTAATTTACCATTTCTTAGAAAAAATATTTCAATACTTAAATAACCATTATCAAAATAATAATTAATAATATCTCTATTTACATTATCATGTAACTCTACTCTTTGTTTTTGCATAACAATCTTTATATATTCTAATTCTTTTTTTAATTCATTAGCTTCTTCAAAATTTAATTGTTCAGAATAAAAGTTTATTTTTTCTTTTAATTTATTAGTAATTACTTCTTCATTTCCTTTTAAAAATTTAATTATATCACTTTCCATTTTTTTAAGTTCATCTTTATCAATATCTTTAACACAATATCCTAAACATTCTTTAATATGATAATATAAACATACGTTTTTTTCCATATGATCACATTTTTTTAAAGGATATAATCTATTTATTAAATTAACTATTCTTCTTGCTGCATAAGCATTTACAAAAGGACCAAATAATGTTTTATTTTTATGATTTTTTATATTTAAATATCTAACTACTTTTAAAGATGGATATGGCATACTAGTATATTCTATATATGGATAACTTTTATCATCTTTTAAAAGAATATTATATCTTGGATCATATTTTTTAATTAAATTTAATTCAAGAATAAAAGCTTCTAATTCATTATTAGTTACTATATATTCAAAATGATCTATTTCTGATACCATAATTGCAGTTTTACCTGTTAAAGTACCATTAAAATAGCTAGAAAGTCTATTTCTTAAGTCTTTTGCCTTACCAACATATATAATAACATTATCTTTATTATACATTTGATAAGAACCAGGTAAATGAGGTACTAAATTAAGTTCTTCTTTAAACATAAACATCACGTTTTTATTTTACCACAAATACTTTTTATTTAAACTAAAAAAACTGTAATTTTAATTACAATTTCTAAAATATAACATAAAATATTTTATTATTTATCTTGTCTTAAAGCTTTAAATACAGGATGTCTTAAATGTCCATTACTAGTTCTTTCTAAAAAGCATATACTACATATTAATTTAGGTTCTATGTATATATAATTATTATCATTAAAATCATCGAACTTATTTTTAGTACGTTTACATTTTTTTATTATTTTAAATTCATCTTTATTTTTACCTAAAGTTACTTTACTTACAAATTTAAATTTATTATCAATAAAATCCCCTACTAATATACTTGCAACATATGAATCTTTATCATCTTTATAACCACCTATATAAAATTCATCATCTTTTATGTTTTTTATTTTTATCCAATCATCAGTTTTTAAATCACCATAATAAGTACTATTTATTTTTTTAGCAACTATACCTTCTAAATCTAATTTTTTTATTTCTTTAAATAAATTAATTCCTTTTTTAAATTGTTTTGTTTTAATAAAGTTATCTTTATCACGATATTTAGATAATATCTTTTTTCTTTCTTTTAAAGTTAAATTTCTTAAATCTTTATCTTCATATAATATATCAAAACAAATAAAAGTAACAGGCATGTTTTCTTTAAAATAATTTATTTTATCTTTATTTTTTAATAATGCTCTTTCTTGTAATTTACTAAAAGAAGGTTTACCATTATCAAAAACAACTATTTCTCCATCAAATATACATTTTTTATTACCAACTGCATCTTTTAAACTTTCTAATTCAGGATATATATTAGTCATATCATAACATTTTCTATTTTTTATTATAAATGTATTTTTATCTAAATAAATTAAAGCTCTTATACCATCAAATTTTATTTCATAAATATAATCTTTACTATCAAATGGATTACTTTCTTCTTTTAATTGCATTGCTTTTATATTTTTCTTATCAAATATATCCATTATGCATGTTTTTCCTTTAAACTTTTTTCTAAAGCTTCCATTAAATTCTTAACACTAACACTTTTTTTATTTTTAGCTTTCTTTATTTCTTTACCTGCTATTTTAGTTTTAATAGCAGATTTTATTTTATCTTGGTAATCATCTTTATATTTTTCTGGTTCAAATTTACCGTTCATACTTTCTATTAATTTCATTGCTAAATCCATCTCTTTTTCTGTATATTTAACATCAATAGTATCTTCTTTTAAAATTATTTCTTCCTCAAAATAAAGTGTAGTCATTATTATGTTATCTATATTACATCTTAATATAGCATAATAAGTTTTATTTTTTAAAACAGTTTTTGCAATTGCAACTTTACCTGATTTTTTTAAAGCATTTTTAAAAAGCGCAAAAGCTTTACTTTTAGTATCTGTTTTTAAATAATAACTTTTTTCAAAATATATTGGATCTATTTCTTTTATATTAACAAAACTTATTATATCAATAGTTTTATCTTCATCGTTTTTTAATTTATCAAAATCTCCATCATCAAATGTAACATATTTATCTACACCATATTCATAACCTTTAATTAAATCTTTATTTAATACATTTTTCTTACAATGAGGACAATATTTAATATAATTAACTCTATTTAAGCATTTTTTATGTAAGTAATTAAAAGAAGTATCATTATTTTTTATAGTAGGACTTAATTGTACAGGAATATTTACTAATCCAAATGTTATTGCACTTTTTAAAGCCATAAAATCACCATTTATATTATGGTAAAAAAAAAGAGCTTTATGCTCTTGAAACATACTTACCATCTAAAGTAGATACTATAATATGTTCACCTTGATTTATAAATAAAGGAACTCTTAAAGTATAACCTGTTTCTATAGTTGCATCTTTAGTTGCATTATTTGTTGTATTTCCTTTAGTAGCGTCTGTTGTTTCAGTAACTTCATATTCAACTTTTTCAGGTAAAGTTATACCAATTATTTCTCCTTCATAAGAAGATATATCAATTTCCATATTTTCTTTTAAGAATTTAATTTGACTTTCTAATTTTTCTAAAGGTATTTCTAATTGTTCATATGTATCATTATTCATAAATACATAATTAGTACCATCGTTATATAAATATTGCATCTTAGATTTTTCTACTCTAGCACGTTCAATTTTTATATTAGTATTATAAGTCTCTTCTATTAAAGCATTAGTTCTTAAATTTCTAAGTTTCATTTTCATAAATGCAGAACCTTTACCAGGTTTTACATGTTGGAATTCTTCTATTAAAAATAACTTTCCATCTATAATAACAGTCATTCCGTTTTTAATATCATTAATGTTTATGTTCATTATTTCTACCCCTAATCTTTTTATTTGGTTTTAAAGCAAGACGTTTAGCTTCTCCACCTTTTGTTTGTTCAAAAGGTGCTGGAGTGTTAGCTTGACTTTCAATTAATTTTTTATAATCTATTTCATCTTTAAATTGACCATGTATAATAAAATTCTTGCTCATACAATTCACTTCTTTTCCTTAAATATTTGAGTTTTCTGACATTTTGGACAATATTTTTTTATTTCCATTTTATCAGGTGTATTTTTTTTATTTTTCTCTGTTGGTCTTAAAACATAGCCACATTCAGAGCACTTTAATTCTATATTTACTCTATTATCGTTTTTCTTTGCCATTTAATTCACTCCTCCTCACTTGTAAAACTAATGATATTATATCAGAGTAATTACTAATTATCAAATAAAAATTTAGGTATAGCACGTGCTAGATACATATTAATAGGATATATACGAGTATTATCATTTTCTTTATAATCGATATTTGGACTAACTATTACTAAACTATATAATGGATTATCATTTGGCATATAAGAAATAAACGTTCTTGTTGTAGTATATGTATCTGCAATACCATCATTGTTTGTATCCATTATTGATTCACTAGTACCTGTTTTTGCACTTGCTTTATATTTTTTATCTATGTAGGAAGAACCTGTTCCAAAACTTGTAACACTAGCTAATCCTTCTTTTATTCTATTCATATATTTTTCTTCTAAATCTACTTTATTTAAAACATTTCCATTATTTTTTAAAATAACTACTCCTTCAGGGGATACTATTTCTTTCATTAAAGATAATGCTATTCTACTACCTCCATTAGCGACTGTATTTATATATTGAGTTAATTCTGCTGGAGTATATGTATCATATTGTCCAATACTTAAATTTAATAGTAAATCATCACTTATAGTTTTACCAATTAATCCTGTAGTTTCGTTATCTAAATCTATATTAGTAAGTGTACCTAATCCATAGCTTTTAAGCATTTGTCTATAAGTATCAAATGCATAATCTAAATTATTTAAAGACATATTATATTTATATTTTTCTCCTGTTAATCCAATAGCTATTAGAAATTGATAATAATTAGATGAATATGCTAAAGCTTGTATATCATTTACACTACCTAAACTTTTCCAACTACATTTTTTTGTTTTATTTTTTAATTTAACACATGAATCTGTTACTCTTGTATTAAAATCTATAATATTATACTTATATCCTACTGAAATAGTTGCAGCTTTTACTACACTTCCAACTGTATAACTTTTATTAATATTACCAATTTCATTATTATAAAATTTACCATTATTATAACTTTTACCAATAAAACTAATAATACTTCCATCATTAGGATCACTTACTATTATATATGACCCATTATAATATCTTGTACTTTTATATTCTTTAGATTTAATAATTTCATTTTCTAATAATTCTTCTATTTTTTGTTGTAATTCAATATCGATATTTAAAACTAAATCATTACCTATTTTTGATTCTTTTAATAAAGTTAATGTATTATCATTATTTATTTTATATTCTGCTTTTTCTCCTTTTAAATATTCTTCATAATACTTTTCTAAATAGCTAGTACCAACTATATCATCATTAACATACCCTTTATCTTTATAAAGTTTTATATCTTCACTTGGTATCAAACCAATAGTTCCAATTAAATTAGATAAAGTATCTCCATAATTATTTTTTCTTATAAAAGTTAATTCACATCTAATTCCACTTAAATTCATTTCTAATATTTTGCTATATTCAGTATCTGTACAATCTTTTTTAATAATTTTATCTTGATAATTATATCCTTTATTCATTATGTTAAAAATATATGCTGCTTTCTTTTCAATATCACTCATACTATTTAACATATCATTATCTATTAAATTTAATTTATAATTAAGTAAATCATCTTTAGTTATTTTTCTTTCTTCATATTTTTTTAAAATATCTTCTTTTACTAAATTATTTATTTTATTTTTATTATTAATATAGTAAAAGTATTTTAATTCTGATTCATTACCTATATTTACATCTATATTAGTAGCTAGAGTCATTGCAATATCTATTTCTTCTTTTTCACTAATGCCACTTAATTTATTATAAATAATAGTTTTAACACCTACATTATCTACTATTATATTTCCATTTCTATCAATTATTCTACCTCTTGGAGCAGATGAACCATATATAATTTTTGTACTATTTTTAATATAAATATTTTTATAATATTCACTTTTATAAAACATTAAATAACAAATTCTTGAAATAGCTATTATAAAAAGAGTTATTACTAAAATATTAAGAATATATTTTTTCATATTATTCACCATTATTAGTATGTAATTTATTTTTATAAAAAAACATATAATATAACGGTGATTAAATTGATTAATATTATAGAATCTTATATAAATAATATATCAAAAAATGATATAAATACTTTTGCTATTAAAAATAATATTAAATTAAATAATAATGAATTAGATTTTATATATAATTTTATTAAAACTAGATATAAAGAAGTTTTAAATAATCCCAATAGTTTTAATTTAGTAAAGTATAAAAATAATTTTTCTAACGAAAACTTTATTAAAATAAATGCTATAGTAAATAAATATAAAATGCTATTATAAAAAGACAAATATAATTTTATTTGTCCTTTTTATATAATTTTATTTTATTTTCTAAATCATCAATTAAAGATATTAAAATATGACTTCTTGTACCAAAATCAGTTTCACTATTTTTAACATCTTCATATTTACCTTCATTATAAAATTTAATTCTAGCTTCTAAAAATTCATCTGAAGAAGAAAATGTACCATATAAATTAGATTCTATATTAGCGATACTATAATAATTTCTTAAAGAAGATGTAATATACTCTTTATCAGCTAATACATAAACTTTATCTATATCATCAATAGTTCTATAATATACAGTTTCTTCTACATCATATGGTAAGAAAGATAAATCAGTCTTAGAATCTATTAATCTATTCATTAATGGTGAATTTTCACTTGTTAAAGTATGTTCTTGATACATTAAATTATCTTTAGTTGGAGGTCCATTTTTAATATTTATATTTCTAATACCTAATTCTATACCATAAGTATCATAATCATGATATTTATATATACTCTTTGAATTAAATTTGCCATTATCTTTATATAAAAAAGATTTAGAATCTAAGAATTTTATATAAGTATCATTTTTAGTATCTTGAAATTTTTTAAAAATAAATTTTCTTAAATAAACTTCATTAATATAATTATCAGTTATTATAATACTTAAATCACCATTACTAATTTGAATATTAATATAACCATTCCAAAATGAATGAACACCATTTATTGGTTCTACTATTTTAGAACTAATATGAGTATAATTATCATCAGTTATAATACTACAATTATCAATATTTTCTAAGAATTTAATTAATTCATTAGGAATACTGACACTATTAAAACTAGCTAGAATACTATCATCTACATTTAATAACGTAAATATAGTATTTAAATGTTCGATTTTTTTAGTCTTATCAGATATTTTAGATAAATCATGAAATTGTTTTATTAAAATATCTTTTAAATCTAACTCTTCTATAGGATTACTCATCTACATGTTCCTCTAGTTTCACTAAAACTTCTCTTGGTTTTGAACCATTTGGTGGTCCAATAATTCCTCTTTCTTCTAACAAATCAACAATTCTTGCTGCTCTATTATAGCCTAATCTAAATCTTCTTTGTAGCAAAGATGCACTAATTTTACCTGTTTCTATTGCAAAATCTACTATTTCATTATATAGAGGATCATCATATTCTTCTTTTTCAAAATTATCACCAGCTGCCATATGATTTGGAGCTTCTTCAGTTAAAGTATTATCATATTGTGCAACTTGTTCTTTTGATACATAATCAATTAATCTTTGTGTTTCTTCATCACTTATAAAATTACCTTGGATTCTTATAGGACTATTTTCTCCCATTGGTAAATAAAGCATATCACCTTTACCTAATAGTTTTTCAGCTCCACCCATATCTAGTATAGTTCTAGAATCGATTTGTGATGCAACTGCGAATGAAATACGACTAGGTATATTAGCTTTTACAACACCGGTAATAACATCTGTTGATGGTCTTTGAGTTGCAACTATTAAATGAATTCCAGCAGCTCTTGCCATCTGAGTAATTCTCATAATTGAATCTTCTACCTCTTTAGCAGCGACTAACATTAAATCAGCTAATTCATCGATTATTACTACTATAAAAGGTAATTTCTTTTCAATATTTTCACCGCTTGAACTATTTTGTTTATCTACCCAATCATTATATCCAGAAATGTTTTTTACGTTTTTTTCACTAAACATATCATATCTTTTTTCCATTTCTTGAACAATTTTTTGTAATGCAACACTTGCCTTTTTAGGATCACTTACAACAGGACATAAAAGATGTGGTATACCATTATAATTCGATAATTCAACTTTTTTTGGGTCAACTAATACTAATTTACATTCATCAGGTCTTTTTCTTAATAAAATAGATGCTATAAAACTATTTATACAAACAGATTTTCCTGAACCTGTAGAACCGGCTACTAAAAGATGTGGCATCTTAGTCATATCAGCGCATACATTTCTACCCATTATATCTTTACCTAATGAGAATAAAATCTTTGCATTTTCCATATTAGAAGGTACATTAGATAAAACTTCTCTAATAGGTACACTACTAGTATATTTATTTGGAATTTCTACTCCAACTGTACTTTTTCCTGGAATAGGAGCTTGTATTCTTACATCTTTAGCAGCTAAAGCTAAAGCAATTTCTTTATTTATACTAGTAATTCTGCTAACTTTAGTACCAGATGCAATTTCTACTTCAAATTGTGTTACAGTAGGTCCTTCATGTATTTCTACTACTTTACCATGTATTTGAAAATCAGCTAAAACTTTTTCTAAAGCATTCTTTGTTAAAGTTAAGAATTCTGTTGTATTAGCTTTTTTATTTTTCTTAATCGGATCTAGTATATCTAAAGAAGGTAATCTGTAATTGCTACTAGATGAACTTTCTTTAGGTAATGGAGTTTCTTCATAAGAAGATAAAGCTTCTTTTTTATTATAATTATGTAAATCATCACTACTAGTAATAATAACTTTTTTCTCAACTACTTCCTCATCAGTATCTTCATTTTCTTCATCATTATCATCTTCTTCATCATCTTCCTCAACAGCTTTTGTTTTTATCTTAGAAAATAAAGAAGAAATCTTATCTACAATAGAACCTAATGAAATATTTAATAATAATATAATTCCAAAAAATATCAAAACATAAAATATAATATAAGCACCCTTATTATCAAAAAGTTTATTTAAACTCCAACCACTAAAAGCACCTATAATTCCACCACCAGCATTACTTAAATTAACAAAATCAGGTCCTTTAATACTCATTAAATTTTCTACTGTATTACTTAAAAATTCTTTTAAAGCAAGTCCTTTTTCAACGAACTTCATATGTGATAAACCTAAAATAGAAAACGTTAATATATATAAACCAATAAACCTTAAAGAATAAAATTTTGGTGTTTTTCTTTTAATAATAAAATATAATCCTAAAACAATTAAAAATAATATTAATACATTACAATAAGTACCAACTAAAAAACAAGCAAACTGTTTTATCATAGAACCAACAGGTCCAAAAACTCCAATGCCTATTACACCAATCAATATTAAAATTAAGCCTATAAATTCTACACTTAATTTAGGTTTTGTTTCAGTTGTACTTCTTTTTTTCTTCTTAGCCATACTATAATCACCATAATTAAATTATAATATATTTCTAATAATATAGACAAGAAAAAAGATATTATTCTGTAAATATCTCTTGTAAACTTTAACTATTATATTCTTTTAAAAAATTATCAGTTCTTTCAATAAATTTATCTATAATGTTCCAATCATTAATCATAATACCAGCCGCTTTCTTATGTCCGCCACCATTAAACTCTTTTGCAATACTATTAATATCAGGTCCTTTAGATCTAAGACGAACTCTTATACCATCATCACATTCAATAATTAAAGCCCAAACTTTAATACCATCTAAATTTGACATAATAGTTACTAAACCACTTGCTTCTTCATCACTTACATTATATTTTCTTAAATCATCTTTTTTAATAATTAAATAAGCAAATTTATTATCTGTTATAGTAAAATCTTCTAAACAATGGCCCTTTAATCTAGCAAAATTTAAAGATTCAACGTTTAAATGTTCATCAATAAAGTTTAAATCTAATCCAAAACTTAATAAAAGTGAAGCAATTTCAAACGTTTTAGGAGTAACAGTATCATATCTAAATCTACCACTATCAGTTAGAAGTCCAATATATAAAGCTAAAGCAGATGATTTTGGAAGTACTAATTCATCTTTAAATTTTTTATAAAATTCTGTAATTATTTGAGTAGTACTAACAGAAGAACTATCTATATATTCATAATCACAAAACTTAACAGAATCAGCATGATGATCTATTTTTATACTATATTTAGCTTTAGTAACTCTATTATCTGATAATCTATCTAATCCTGTAGAATCTACACAAATACATAAAGCATTATCAAATAAAGAATCATCAACTAATGTAGGTATACCTAAAAATTCAAATTCACTATTACTCGCACCTGTAACATAGATATTTTTATCTTTAAAACTTGCCTTTAACATATTCATTAAACCAAATTGACTACCTAAACAATCTCCATCTGGTCTAATATGTCCATGAATTATAATCGTATCAAACTCCCTGATTTTTTTTATTATATGTTCCATATTTAACTCCTTTTATATTCTATATAATCTATTACTTCATTTATTGTATTAGAAAAATTATCAAAATCTACATCAAACCACTTAACATCCATTTGATTATTAAACCAAGTAAACTGTCTTTTAGCATATTTTCTAGAACGAGATTTAATTAAACTAATAGCATCTTCTAAAGAAATATTTCCATCAAAGTAATCATATAACTCTTTATACCCAATACCTGTCATAATAGATTTACTTCTAATATTTCTATCATACAAAGACTTAACTTCATCAATTAAACCATCATCTATCATTTTATCTACTCTATCATTAATTCTCTTATATAAAATATCTCTATCAGATTTTAAACCAATAAAAATACAATCATATAAAAGAGTATCTTTATCTTGAAAAGTATCACTTCTATTTAAAAACCTAATCATTCTTTTTCTATTATTTTTATGAATTAAAGAATTAGGATCTTTTTTTAAAACCAATTTATATAATTCATCATTAGAAACACCATCATAAAGATTATCATTAACATCACTTTCAAAAACATAATTATAAAGACCAGCTTTAATATATAAACCCGTACCACCAACAATAACTATATTTTTATCCTTATTACTATCTAAAATATTCCTTAAATCCTTTTGGTAATCATAAACAGTATACATATCTTCAACATCAACTATATCAAAAAGTTTATGCTCAATACCACACTTTTCTTCATCAGTTACTTTAGCAGTACCAATATTCAACTCTTTATATACCTGCATACTATCAGCATTAACAACAAAAGCATCATATCTTTTTGCCAACTCTACACTTAATTTTGTCTTACCAACTCCTGTTGGTCCAACTATACAAAGAATCATAAAAGCACCTCAAAAATATTTTAAACTATCTAAAAATTATTTTCAATATAAAAAAACGTATAAAAAATTTATACGTTACAAAATTATTTTAGGTTAACCTAAGGAATACTTACAATGAATAGAAAAGTTATAAGTATCCCTACACCAAAATAATTT
>CANRPF010000022.1 GCA_947632375.1 uncultured Bacilli bacterium | reverse complement strand
ATAAAAATCTCTCCATTTCTTTTATTTTATCATGGAAAGATTTTTTAGTCATTTACACAGATTTATTTACAGACTCTAGGAAAATAAGCATTTTTTTAATTAAAAAAAAGCATAATTATGCTTTTTCTATCATTTTAGCATGTATAACTAACTTAGAATCATTATTATAACAAGTTGATAAAGTTAATATTTTATCATTAGTATTTAAATCTACATTAAAATCAGCTATACTTCTACTTTTTACTTTATTTAAAAAATAATTAAACTCATTATCATCTTTAAAATCTGTTTCTATATAATCATTATTATCTTCTAATGTATAAATACTAAATATTTGCCATAAATAAGAATTTTCTTCATCAACAGTCTTAATAACTAAATTACTTTCATTTTTATACCAAGATTCATTTAATACATTTTTTAAAGAACCAAATATTGCTTTATTTTTTAAACCATGTCCATATATTATTGTATTTCTGTTATTATCACTAATTTTATCATTTCTATAATCCATAAATACCCAACCAGCAGTATTATAAGTACCATCTAATTGATGTTTTAAATAATATGAATTATCACTATGTTTTAATATTGGATAATTTACATTAGTATTACTTACTTGAATCCATCCTGTAACTTCATTATTTATTTGTTTTAAATCATCTAAATTAACATCTAATAAAGTATAATTCAAATATTTAAAATATAAAGATGGTTCTTCTTCAGGTATACTTTCAGTGGGAATGACATTATTTATTTCAGTGATTGTAACTATTTCATTTAAAATATTTTCAGTATCTTTAATATCTTTTTTATCTAATAAATTTTGTGTTGTTAAAATTATAAATACTAATAATATACATGCTATTAAAGTATCGATTGCAAAATATATATGTCTTTTTCTTTTCTTCTTATTATTTAATATTACTAACTTAGATTTTAGTTCATTAAAATTAATTAAAGTTTTTGTTTTTTTAATTTCTTCTTTTTTTGATTTTAATTTAGTTAATTCATTAAATAAATAAACTTTATCTAACTTAGGCATATCTATATTATTATCTTTTTTCATAACAATCACTTATCCTATAAATAGTATATCAATTTACAAATATTATATAAACAAAATAATGTAAATATATACAATAAAAATGTCAAATAATGTTGTAAATGGATAATCAATAATTGTGTAAATAAGTAAAGCTATGATAAACTTTAATTAGAAGTTAGGAGAGTGTTAAAATGAAAAAAATTAACAAACTATTAATAACGTCACTTGCTGCTATAGGATTGGGAAGTTTGAGTGTTAATGCACTAGAAAAGGAATATATAATTAAAGATATAGATTCTAGTCAAAGAATAAAAAATCTTATAACTTATAATGGAAAATCACATGCTTTAATTAATGATAGCGATAAGTTATATGAAATAGCTGACGAGGATGGCAAAATAAAACTAAATGAAACAGAAGTAGAAGGTAGTGTAATTGATACTTTATATAAAGACTATATTTATGTAACGTATAGTTTAGATAAAGAAGGCAAAGAACTTTGTATTTCAAATGAAATGATTAGTGGAGTTGCACTAGGTATTGGTTGTATGCCTATAAATGAGTTTCCAGAAGAGGAAAATATTGGTATTTTACCATTGGGTATAAATAATAAAATTTATATTAATGCAGCAGGAGCAGATAATTTAACATCAAAAATATATGTATATGAAAAAGCTAATAAAGTAAAAGAATTTAATAGAGATGATATAATAAATAGTGTAGAACATAAAGAAATAAAATCATCTTATTTAGAAGTAGTAGAAGTCTCTACTAATGAAGATCCAATTATTGTTTTAAAAACAGTAGAAATAGAAAATGATGAAGAAAAAGAATATGCTTATGTATTTGATTATAATCTTAATTTATTAGTTACTATTTCAGGAGAACCAAAAATAAATTCTATTCATGCTTTCTATAAAGATGGAAAATATATGTTTGTTTATGAAGTATTAGATAATAATTTTGAAACAAAATCTGTAAATGTTATGGATTCTAATGGTAAAGAAATAAATTTATTAAAAGATATTGAAGTTGAAGATGTTTACGTAGATGATAATTTTATAGTAGTGTCTTATATTAATAAAGAAGATTTTATGCATGCGTCTTTACTATATGATAATAATTTAAATTTACTAGAAGACTTTAATGATACTAGATTAATAAGTATTAATAAAGAAATAAAAAATTATGATGACTTAATTAAATCTTCAAAAGACATAGATTCAGGTAATTATTTATTAAGTTTTATAAATGAATCTTTTGAAGAAAAAGATCAAAAGTTATTGACAGTTAATGAAATAGAAATCAAAAAGACTAATATATCTGGAATATTAAAAGATAAATCAGAAAAACCTATAAATGGTTATACTGTATTACTAGATGAAAAAGATGTTATTTCAGATAAAAATGGATATTTTAACTTTGAAAATATCGAAGAAGGAAAACATACTTTAATAATTAGAAATAATGAAGGAAAAGAAATATTAACTAAAACAATTACACTTATAGCAAGTACAGAAACTAAAATAGAAGATGATACAATTTATTTTAAAGAAGGAGAAGGTATTAATTTAAATATAGTTATAGATGGAGATAATGTAGTATTAGATAGTGTAACTGAATATAAAACTCATAATGAAGCAGTTCCAAAAACATTTGATAAAATAAATTTATATATATTTATGATTTCTTTATTTAGTGTTTTAGGTATAGTGTTTATGATTAAAATGAAGAAAATAAAATATATGAAATATTAAATTGCTTGAAAAAAGTATTAAGTGTTATTTTAAGTCAAGGAGTTGATTAGATGGAAAAGAAAGAGTATGAAGAAAAGCCTTCTAAAATATTTAATGTACTTATAACTTTATCTTTATTTGTTTATCTTATGATTGATTCTTACATTATGTCTGAAGGGGAAGTTATTCCTTTATGGTATCATGCATATAATCTTAGTTTTTATCTAATATGCGATATTTTAGCTTATTTTGAAGGAAGAAATATTGCTTATAAAACTAATATTTATATTGATGAACAAATTAAAAAAGAAGAAGAATTAAAAGCTTTTCATGATGAATCTATATATGGAAAAAGAAATGATAAAAAAATCGCTTTATATTTAATCTTATCAATTATTTTTATCGCTGCTGTAGTTTTGTTAACACTTTATGGAAAAGGACTTGCTATTAAAATAATTGAAACAATTTGTGAACTTGTAGCAATAATAATTACTATATCTTTTGCAATTGCTTTAGGTAAAAGAAGTGGTGCTTTAAAAGCTTTAAGACGTAAAATGGATAAATAATACGTCTTTTTTTATTTGAAAATTATTTTAATTTATTGTTTTCATATTGTTATCCGTGTTATAATGAATTAAAGAATGAGAGGGTATTAATATGAATAATGATCCAATAACTTTAGGTAAAGTAAAAAAAGGAAAAACAGGAAAACCAATTTTAGTTTTGTTTATATTTGTAATTACAGGATCAATAGTATTATTTTTACCTAATATTTTAGCTTATTTTGGAGATTATAGTATTATAGATTTAATAAAAAATGGTCAAATTATAGATTTTTTTCAAAATCATGATAAATATTTTGAAGAAAGTTCATCTAATACTACTCCAGAAGTTAATTTAAGTGAAAATATTTTAATTAATTCAAAGAGTAATATTGTTTATAATAATGTTACATTATCTAATTTTGATTTGAGATCTAATAAAATTACATATACTATAACTGTACCAACAGAAACTAATTTAGATGAATTAAATTATTATTTAGTATTAAATAAAGATTCTATAGAGATTGCAACTATTAAATTAGAAGGAAATATAAAAGATACTAAAGAAGTAAGTTTTAAATTTATAAAAGAATTAGATTCAACATTAGGTATAAATGGAACACTAAAAGAAATAAAAGAATCTGATTATCCTCAAGTTACTCTATCAAGTGATGAATTTGGTATTGCAAGTCTTTTATGTAAATATGAAAATGAAGAATATGATTATACTTTTTCTTCAAATAAACTTACTTCAATAAGAGAAACAGTTAATGTTACTGATGCAAAAGATACTGATTCATATAGAGATAAATATAATAATTATAATACTTTAAAAGAAAATATCTTAAGTTTAAATGGATCAGCTAGTATTGTAGAAAATAATACAGGTTTTGTTTTTCTTAGTATAGTAAATTTAAACAATACAGATGTTTCTAGTCTTAATTTAAGTAATTATTATCCTTTGAATACAAATCCAAGTAAAATAAGCTTTGAAATGCGTTCAAAAGGATATGATTGTAAATGACATATAATTTTACTATAAATGATTTTGAAGGACCATTAGATTTATTATTGCATTTAATAAAAATAAATAAATTAGAAATAATGGATATCAAAATAGCAGATATAACTGAACAATACATGAATTTTATAAATACTATGAAAAAAGAAAGTATTGATATAGCAAGTGAATATTTAGTTATGGCAAGCGAACTTATACATCTAAAAAGTAAACTTTTAATAAACAATGATGATCAAGATGAAGAATATGAATTATCATCAGAAGATGATTTAAAACAAAAATTATTAGAATATCAAAAAATAAAAGATATAACTTATACATTTAAGGATTTAGAATCTACAAGAAATGAAGTTTATACTAAAATTCCTTCTAATTTAGAAGAATATAAAAAGAATTTACCTTTAGATAATAATATTACGTTAAAAGATTTAATAGATGCTTTTGAAAACTTTTTAGATAGAGAAAACCTAAAAAAACCAATTAATACTAAAATAACAAAAAAAGAATTAAGTGTTGATGATAGAATAAAATCTATTAGAAATATATTTAAAAAGAAAAATAAAATAAATTTTGTAGAATTGTTTGATGTTATGGAAAAACCATATATTATAGTAACATTTTTATCTATTCTAGAAATGTCTAAAAATAATGAAATAAATATAATGCAAGAAAGTAATTTTAATACTATTATTATAGAGAAGAAGTGATATTATGACTGAACTTTTAGGAGTTTTAGAAGGTATATTATTTGTTGTTGGAGATGAAGGAATTAATTTAAATACATTATGTGAAATAATGGAAATTAGTGAAACAGAAGCGAAAGATTTACTTTTAAAATTAAAAAAAAGTTATGAAGAAAAAGATAGAGGACTAAGAATATCTTATTTAGGTGATGCTTTTAAATTAACAACTAAAACAGAACATAAAAAATATTATGAAAAGTTAGTAGTTAATCCTGAAACAAATTCTTTAAGTCAAGCTGCATTAGAAGTACTTGCAATTGTAGCTTATAACCAACCAATAACAAGAGTAGAAATAGATGAACTAAGAGGTGTTGGTTGTTCACATATATTAAGAAAATTAATTGCAAAAGGATTGTTAAAAGAAGCAGGAAAAAGTACACTTCCTGGTAGACCTAATTTATATAAAACTACAAGTGAATTTTTAGATTACTTTGGATTGGCAACTATAAATGATTTACCAGAAATTAATTCTAGAAATGAAGATACTGAAGAAAAGGAATTATTTAATTCAATATATAAAGAAGAAATATAATTATATTATAAAAAAATATATTATTTTATTTAAACTATGATATAATTAGTTTGTGCTTGCCCATGTGGCGGAATTGGTAGACGCGCTGGACTCAAAATCCAGTGGTACTTGTATCGTGTCGGTTCGAGTCCGACCATGGGCACCAAAATTGATACCAAACTCGGACTTTTATAGTTCGAGTTTATTAATTAAAAAACAATTATTTGTTTAAATAAGTCTATTAATTTAAAATTTAAGTGATATAATAACTCTCTGGTGGTTATATGGAAAAATGTAGTGATATAAAAGAATTAATAATTCCTAATAAAACTGACTTATTTAGTCTTGAAGATATTAGCAATTTATTTTCTAAAGAAGATATATATGCATTATTAAAAGAAGATAAATCTTTAAATAAAGAACAATTAGAATATTTAAAAAGTTTACTTGAATTAGAAATATCTGTATTTCAACATAATGAATTAAATAAAAAGTTATTCTATAATCCACTATTTATAAAAATTGCACAATATAATTTATATGAAAATATATTAAAAATTTTAAAAGAAAGTAATAGTTTTGATAAAAATTCTCTATTAATAAACTTAGATATAGTTTTGAAAAATTATTTAGATATATTTTATTATGAAATAGATCATAATATACTTATAAAAATATTAGATATAGATATATCAAAATATATTTTTGAAATAACACTTTATCATAGTGATGGATATAATGAAGCTTTAGAAAGAGAGTTAATAAATAAATATATAAAATCAGGTTTTGATATAGAAACTATAAAAATAATGTTAGATAGAATGAAAATTATTTATAATATTACTAATATTATATCAACACTTATTTTAAAAGAATGGAAAATTAATTTTAATGATAAAGTATGGTATGATAAAAATGTAGCTATAAAGAAACTTTCTTGGAGTAATATTTATATTAAAGAAATTTGAGAGGAGATTAATATGGAAAAATATACATTTTCTAATATAATTAATATGCTAAATGAAATAAGAGAAAAAAAGAAAAATAATCAAAATATTACATCTAAACTTGCTCAAGAAATCTTAGTAGATATTTGTAGTTATTCTATATATTGTGATTTAAGTATGCAAGAAGAATGGAAAGAAAGTATAAGAAATATAATTTATAATCCTATAACAGATAAAGAAGATCTTTTTGATGATAACTATAATATTGCAAATAGTATTTATAACTATATTGATGCAGGTCGTATAATGAAAACATATTTTGAAACAAAATCTTGGAAAGAAGTAAAAAGAGTAGTAAACAATCAATGTCATACAATTTATACTTTTCCTGGAGTAGTTGATTTAATTTTAAAATATTCATTAATCAAAGATGATTTTTTAAAAGAATTTAACTTATCAGAAGATATTAAAAAATTAATTAAAAAAGATATTTAAAGTAAATATCTTTTTTTATCCCATAACTTGTCCACCATTATTATGAATTACTTGTCCTGTTATATAGCTAGAATCATCACTTGCTAAAAATACAAAAGTAGAAGCGATTTCATAAGGCATAGCACAGCGAGCCATAGCAGCATCACATCCTAAAGAAGGAATTTTTTCTTTAACCCAACAGGCTGGTTGCAAAGGTGTCCAAAAATATCCAGGTGCAATAGCATTAACTCTTATATTTTTTAAAGCTAAATTTCTAGCTAGAGCCCTAGTAAAACCTACAATAGCACCTTTTGTTGTAACATAATCAATTAATTGTGGTTCACCATAGAATGTTGTGACTGAAGATAAATTTATAATAGAATCTCCTGAACTTAAATATGGAATAACAGCTTTCGTAAGATAAAACATACCATAAATATTAACTTTCATAGTCCAATCAAATTGCTCATCACTTATATTTTCAAGACAATCAGCTTGATATTGAACGCCAGCATTATTTACTAAAATATTTATTTTTCCAAATTTTTCTAAAGTTGTATCAACAATTTTTTTAGAAAAATCTTTATTAGTTAAATCTCCAGATAATAGAATACATTCTCCTCCTAATCTTTCTATGTATTCTTTTGTTTCTTTAGCATCAATATGTTCATCATAATAAGGAATTACAACCTTAGCGCCTTCTTTTACAAATGCTATTGCACAAGCTCTTCCAAGTCCGCTATCTCCTCCTGTAATAATTGCAACTTTATCTTTTAATTTTCCACTTCCTTTATAATTTGGATTATCAAATATAGGTCTTGGGTCCATAATCGCTTCTATTCCGGGTTGTTTTTCTTGTTCTTGTTCATTTGCAATTATATGGAATTTTGTATTTTGAATCCCAATATCTTTGTAATAATTATAAGTTTTATTTCCAAATTTGTAATCATAGTTCATAAGTAGCCTCCTTTAAAATATATG
This sequence comes from uncultured Bacilli bacterium, assembly GCA_947632375.1. Classification (GTDB taxonomy): domain Bacteria; phylum Bacillota_I; class Bacilli_A; order RF39; family UBA660; genus UMGS1124. The sequence goes on along the minus strand of CANRPF010000022.1, from coordinate 20,448 downwards.
TTTTTATATTATGTTTATGATATAATAACAATAAGGAGAATTTATGGATAAGAATATTTTTAAAGATATCAGTTATGGTATGTATTTAGTAACGACTAAAGAAGCTAAAAATGTAGGTTGTATAATTAATACATTGACACAAATAACAAGTGATAATCCATGTATATCTATTAGTTTAAATAAAAATAATTATACTAATGAAATAATTAAAAAAACTAATAAATTTGCAGTTTCTATAATAAGCCAAAATACTGATACAAATATAATTTCTACTTTCGGATTTAAAAGTTCAAAAGATATAGATAAATTTGAAAATATAGAATATAAAGAAATAGAAAATTTACCTATAATAGAAAAGAATATGTGTGGATATTTAATTTGTAAAGTTATAAATATAATTAGTTTAGATACACATGATTTAATAATCGCTAAAGTAGAAACTACAAAAAAATCAAATGATTTAATACCAATGACTTATGAATTTTATCAGACAAATTTAAAAGGAAAATCACCGAAGAAAGCACCTACTTATATAGAAAGTGATATAGATGAAGATGAGTGGGTTTGTGATACATGTGGATATGTTTATAAAGGAAAAATACCAAATGACTTTGTATGTCCATTATGTGGTATGAGTAGAGAACATTTTAAAAAAAGTAAAAAGGGATGATATTTTTGAAAATAGATTGTGATTTAAAAGAAGATTTCTTTCTTTGTTATGATGAAGTAAAAGGAATAGTTTCTAATAAAAAAAGAATTTTAAAAAATAAAAAAATAATATTTTTAAATTATACACAAAAATTAATATTTATATTTTTAATAATATTTATATTAAGTAACTTATTATTAAAAATAAACTCAGATTTATATTTAATATCAGGTTTAATTGTATATTTAGATAGTTTATTTTTATTATTTAGTTTTATATATTTAATAACATTATATATTATAAGAAGAAAGAAAAATTTTGAATCTTATATAAAATTATCAGAAGAAGGATTAATATATGAATCTTTTTATGATATAAAAATGACTTTTAATTGGGATAAAATAATTGGTATAGCATATAGAAAATATGCTATTGTTATATTTACTGATACTCCAATATATTTTTTCTTTCCAATTAGTAAAAAAGATACCTTAATAGAAAGCATAAAAAAATATAATAGAAATATACCTATAATTAATTTAAAAAAGTGATATCTCTTAAAGAGATATTTTATTTGTCAAAAAATATAATAATCATGATATAATTAGATATATGTGGAGGATTTATGAGAAATCTAATTTTAAAAAAATGTGAGAATTGTAATGCTTTAGTAAAAATATTAGTTGAATGTAATTGTAAATGTGATATAGTATGTTGTGGCGAAAAAATGAAAACGTTAGTAGCGAATAGTTTTGATGCTAGTGTAGAAAAACATAAACCAAAATATGAAATAAAAGGAAATAAAATAATAGTTACAATAAATCATGTAATGGAAGATGATCATTATATAGAATGGATAAGTATGGTAACTGATAATGAAGAAATCGTAAAATATTTAAAGCCAAATGATGATGCTGTATGCGAATTTGAATATGTTAAAGGCGCAACTTTATATGCATATTGTAGCAAACATGGTTTATGGGAAACATTATTATAAAGAGAGTGATAAAAAATGAATGAAATAACTACTGATATAAAAATTTATGAAAATGGTAGATATATTTTAATAGGTGGAGCATGGCCATATGCAAATAGTTCTTTGCATTTAGGACATCTAGCAGGATTATTGCCAGGAGATATATTAGCGCGTTATCATAGACTTATTAAAGATAATGTTATATATGTATCTGGAACTGATTGTCATGGAACACCAATTACTGAAAGGGCAAAAAAAGAAAATACTACACCAGATAAAATTGCATCTACTTATCATGATGAATTTATAAAAGTATTTAGTAATATGAATTTTTCTTATAATTTATATACTAAAACAGAAAGTGAATTTCATAAAAAAACTACAGAAGAGTTATTTAAAAAAATGTATGATAATGGTTATATATATGAAAAGATAGAACCTGATATATATTGTTCTACATGCAATAAATTTTTAGCCGATAGAGAATTATTAGTAGAGTGTCCTGATTGTAAAAACACATCAAAAGGAGATCAATGCGATTGTGGACATGTATTTACAAAAGAAGAACTTATTGGAGCAAAGTGTATTGAATGTGGAAATATAACAACAACTAAAGATAATAAAAATTTATACATAGCATTATCTAAATTACAATCTAAAATAGAAGATTATGTTAATTCATGTTCTGGAAAATGGAGAAAAAATGCTCAAAATGAAACAAATAAATATTTAAAAGAAGGTTTACCAGATAGAGCAGTTACAAGAGATTTAACTTGGGGAATAGATATTCCTATACCAAATTATGAAGATAAAAAAATGTATGTTTGGATAGATGCCGTTTTAGGTTATTTAACAGCAACAATGGATTTTTGTAAAAGAAATAACTTAAACTTTGAAAATTGGTGGAAAAAAAGTGATAATTCTATCATGTATATGGTACATGGTAAAGATAATATAACATTTCATAGTATAATATTCCCAGGATTACTTTTATCTTTAGAAGATAATTACAAATTACCAGATATGATAGTATCTTCAGAATATTTAAATTTTAATGAACAAAAATTTTCTAAAAGTAAAGGAATTGGAATAACTATATTAGAAGCTATAGAAAAATATAATATAGATACATTAAGATTTCATTTAATAAAAAATGGACCAGAAACAAGAGATTCAAACTTCTCAGAAGATGAATATTTTAGAACACATAACGAAATTAATAATAAATTAGGTAATTTTATAAATAGAACTTTAAAATTTAAAGGATTAGATAGTATTCCAAAAGGAACTATGGATGATAATATAAAAAATTTACTTACTAAAACATATGATGAAATTAGATATAGAATGGAAAGAATGGAATTCAGAGAAACTGCTAATATTATTATGAATATTTTAGAAGTTGCAAATAAATATTATGATGAAAAAATGCCTTGGGTTTTATATAAAGATGATATAAATAAATTTAATGATTGTATTTATACTTGTGCAACTATTATTGCAAATATATCTAATTATATTGAGTTTATCATGCCAGAAACTGCAAGCAAAATGAGAAAATATTTAAATATTAATGAGCCTTGTTTTAATTATATAGAAGTATTAGATAATATTAAACTTGAAAATATAGAACCTTTATTTAATAGAATTTAGTACAAAAGTAGTTTTATAAAAAATGTAAAAAAATATAATATTATTAGATAAAGTTTTAGACATATAATAATTTGTGTGTTATAATCTTTATACTGAGGTGAAAATAAAAATGCAAAATAATGAAGACGTAAGTTTTGAAAATATAGCAAAAAATATTATTACTACAGATAAATTTAATGAATTAAAAAAAGAAAGCCATCATGGGCTTACTAGATATATACATGTAATGAGAGTTTCTAAATTCACATATAAAATTAGCAAATGGTTACATTTTGATTATGTAACTGCTACTAGAGCAGCATTATTACATGATTACTTTACAGAAAGTGATTTTAATGGAGAAAAAGGCTTAAAAAAAGGAGTAGAACATCCAAAAATTGCGTGCAATAACGCAATGAAAGATTTTGATTTAACAAAAAAAGAACAAAATGCAATAGTTTCGCATATGTTTCCATTGGGAAAAAGTATTCCAAAATCTAAAGAAGGTTGGGTTTTAACTTTTGTAGATAAAGGTGTTGCAGTTTATGAATTATCAAAATATAAATTATCTAATGCAATAGCAATATATACTTTATTTATAATCAATATGATATTTTTTGGACAAAGATAAAATTCTAGTATACCTAGAATTTTTTTATGTTTAGTGTTAGAATATTAATATGTTCTCGTAGCTCAGTAGGATAGAGCGATCGCCTCCTAAGCGATAGGTCGTGAGTTCGATTCTCGCCGGGAACACCATTTTTGTATGTAAGCTGATTTAAAAATCAGTTTTTATATAATTTATGATTAGAGGAGAACTTATGAATGAAGTAATAAAAAAGCTAAAAAAGTTAATCTATGATAATAAAAATAAAAAAATATTAATTTTAAGTACAATCGGTTTTCCTACTAACGAAATTAAATATAACTTAGATATAGAAATATATTCTAAAGTTTTTGATGATTTACTAATAGAAAACTTTGGATATATAGATCCAAAATATATAAAAGATGATGAAAAAAAACGAATAGAAGATACTATAGAAGTAAAAAAAGATATTCCTTTATTTAGTAATAAAATTTTAAATAGTGATATTATAGCTTTTTTATATATTAATCCAAACGCATTAAGAATCTTATGCTTAAAACAAAAAATTTCTTATAATAGAGCATTAAATATGCAAAATAAATTAATTAAAGATTTAAAAAATATTAAAAGTCCTATAATAAAAATAAACTTATATTCTAAAAATTTATCTTTTGATAACATTGGAAGAAATGTTTATATTTATAATGATTATGATTATGGAATTAAAGAACGTCAAGACTTAATTGATGAATATGATGATGAATTATATTTTAGATTTCCTTATGTAAAAACAGTAAATAATATTAATGATTTAAAAAGAAAACAAGGATTTTTATTAATAATAAATGAAAATAATTTAGAAGAAAAAGAATATATTAATATTGATAAAAAATATCGAAAATTATTTAGTCAATTTAATTTAGTTTATATAATTACAGAAGATACCAAAAAAATTAATATGTTTCATATAAAATATTCTAATATTTATTTTGTTAATAATGATTATTTTGATGATGATTCTTTAATGGATATATATTATGAGTATATATTAAATAATAATAAAATAAAATTTTCAAATAAAAAAATGAATCTCATAAAACAAATGCATGCTTTTTTAAAAAATAAAAAAACTATTAAAACTAATGAATTAGTACAAAAATTTCATGTTAATATAAGAACAATGGAACGTTATATGAATGATTATAATAAAATATATAATAATATAGGTTATGATTATTGTAATAATGAGTGGTATATTATAAATTAATTACAATTACCAAATATAAACAAAGTCTTCTTTTAAAAAGAAAATAGCATTGTAAAAAATGTCGTTTAAAAATAAAGCTAAATGATAGTGTTACAATGTTATTGGTTTTTGAAGGAGGATTATTTTTTTGAATACTATTAGATCGTTTAAGTACGTAGCTGACTTAATTAATTCAGAATATGATATTAAAAAACAGCTACAAATTTTAAAGAAATATCGTTATAGGAAAGGAGTAAGAAAATATATCGATAATCTTATACTAGCTAATCAAAATTGTTATGATGAAGATTCTAAATATATTTTATATTGTATAGTTAAATATTATTATGGGTTAGATGTAAGTGAGGTGAAAATTCCCATTTCTTTATTTACTTTAGAAATTATTACTCCAGCAGATTATGATATTGAATATGTTTCCAAGTTGTTATACTCAAAAGATGATATCATTGATCAATGCAAATTATTAAAAGAACATAAAAATTCTAAAGATGTTCAAAACTATATTAGATGTGCTTGTGCTTATTATGGATATGATGCTTTAAGTCGAGGGCTTAATACTAAATATCAAAGATATTGTATTGATAAATATTATTTTGATTTAGATGTCAAAGAAGTAAAACCTCAAATTTGTCTTAGAGCTTTTGAACCTATTAAACATGATGTTAATGAAATTTATAAAGATGTATCAAATGCCACTCCTTTTTCTGAATTAAAAAAAGAAGACAAGGTAGAGATATTAAATGGACCTTTTGAAGGATTAAAAGCAACTGTACAAAATGTTTCTAAAGATTTTAAAGAAATTGATTTATGTTTTTTGATTTTTGAAGAGGAAACTTTTATTACTTTAGATGAAGATAATAAGATGAGGAAGATTATCGATGATAAATGATAATGTTTCTCTTCTTTATTTCAAAAGTCCAAAAGAAAAAATACCTTTATTAATTAATATATTAGAAGAATATGGAATAAAACAAAATAAAAAAATTTATATGCAATCATTTGATATTAAATCTTCTTATTATGTTAATCATTTAATTTCATTAATTTCAAAAATAAATTTTAAGTATATTGATTCTTATATGTTTCCAATAGGAGCTAAAAGTAATGATTTAAAAAATTATAAAATAAATGCTAATAAATTTGTTGAAGCTATAGAAAAAATAAGAAAATCTAATATATCAATAAGTACATCAAAAATATATGATGATGAAGATTGGTTAGATTATATATTCAATTATTCTTATCAAGTTATTATAATTGATAACTTTGATAAATTTATAGAAAAATCTAATAAAAATACTAAAACAATTATAAAAACAATAAATAATTATACTAAAAAATATAAAGCAGAGATTATTTTATTTACAAATGATATAAAAAAAATTAATACATTTAAAAACTTTAAAACATCAATAATAAATGATTCATTTATCTTTGAATATGATAAACATAATCATCAAATTTTAAACATAGTAGAAAGGAATTAATTAGATGGAAAGAATAGAAGTTAAAACATTTACTAAAATGAGTAAAAATAGTATTGTAGATTATAAAGATTTAATTAACTATGCAAAAAAACTAGGACAAAAAGCTATTGCAATTACAGATTATAATAATGTATCAATATTTCCTAAAATAGAAAAATATATTAAAGATTTTAAAGTGATTTATGGTTCTACAGTTTTTATGTTAGAAAATGATTTTATAATACCAATTACTATAATTGTTAGAAATCAAAAAGGTTTAAAAAACTTATATAAAATAATTAGTCGTATTAAAACAATTAATTTAAAAAAATATGATAAACAAATTATTACACGTAATGAATTAGTTGAATTAAGTGATGGTTTATTATATGGATTAGATGCTTTAGAAATGAAACTTATTTATGAAAATCAAACTGATAAACAAATAATTAGTGATATTTTATGGTATGATTTTATAGAAATTAAACCAACAAAAGGCGACGAAGAGTATATAAAAAGAATAGCTAAACTTGCTGTTAATAATAGAAAAATAGTAATTGCAACAAATAATGTAAGTTATTTAAAACCAGAGGAAAAAGAAGATTATGAAATGTTATTTCCAAAACAAAAAGATCAAGATAGATACTTAAAATCTACTAAAGAAATGTTAGATGATTTTAAATTTCTTAATGATAATGAATTAATTTCAGATATAGTTATTAATAATACTAATAAATTAGCATCATTAGTTGATGATATTAAGATTAATTTAAATAACCGTTATTTTCCAATAATAAAAACTAGCAAAAACAAATTACTAGATATGGTTTATAAAGAAGCTAATAAAATATATGGTAATTCTATTCCAGAATTGATTCAAAAAAGATTAAACGAAGAATTATATGGAGATAATGGAATTATTAATTTGCAATATGAAAATATATTTTTAATTAATCAAAAATTAGTAGAATATTCCAATAGTCTAGGATATCCTGTTTGCGCAAGAGGAAATATATCAAGTTCTTTAATAGCATATTTAATAGGAATAACAAATATTAATCCATTACCACCTCATTATTATTGTTCTAATTGTAAAAAAATTATATTTATAAATGATGATATATGTGGATTAGATTTACCTAATAAAAAATGTTCATTATGCAAAAAAAATATGAAAAAAGATGGTTTTAATATTCCATATAATTTTATATCAAAAGAAAATGTTCCTAATATAAATATTAATTATTCTATAAATATAGAAAAAGAATTAAATAAATATTTAATTAATATGTTTGGTAAAAATAAAGTATTTAAATCAGGTGTAATTGGAGTTAGAAAAGAAAAAGATGCACAACAATTTATAGATAATCTTGATATTAATATAAATGAAGAAAAAAAGAAAATATTAGCATCTAAATTAGTTGGCACTATAAAAACTATTGGACAAAATCCAGGAGGATTATTTATTATTCCAAAAGGAAAAAGTATATATGATTTTACACCTCTTGCTTTCCCATGTAATAATAAAAATTATAATAAAGTTACTTATTTTGATTATCATTATTTAAATAATATAATTTTAAAAATTAATATGTTATTTCATGATAGTGTAACTATGTTAAAAGAATTAGAAGACTTAACAGGTAATAGCAAAATATCATTTGATGATAAAAAAACAATGGAATTAATTTGTAATGGAAATACAGATAATATTTTAGAATTTGGAACAAATAAAGAAATTATAAAAAAAGAAAAACCAACTACTTTTAAAGAACTAATTAATATAGTAATGAAATCTCATAGTGATAACAATTATAAATTATCAAAAGCTCATGCTTCTTCTTATGTAGTTTTTGCTTATAAACTATCTTGGTATAAAGCAAATTATCCTAAAGAATTTAAAAAGATAAGTAGTAAATATTGATTTATTTAAAAGAATGTTATATGTTAAAATTAAAGTATAGGAGCAAATATGAAAGTAAAAATTATAAAAGGGACTAATCAAATAGGAGGTTGTATTACTGAAATAACAAGTGATAAAGGAACTAAAATTATTATTGATTATGGTGAAGAATTAACTGATGAAGTTAATGCATGTCTAGATTATCCATTAGAAGGACTTACTTATGGAAAAACAAAATATAAGGGAGTTTTTATAACACATAGTCATGGTGATCATATTGGATTAATAGCAAATATAAAGAAAGATATTCCAATATATATAGAAGAAATATCATCTAAGATTTTTGAAGTATCAAATGCATTTTGTTCAGGCAAACCATTTAATGGTAAATTAAAAAAATTTAAATTTGAAGAAAAAATATATGTAGATGATTTAATAATAACACCATATCGTACTGATCATTCAGCATATAATTCTTCTATGTTTTTAATAGAAAACAATGGAAAAAAAGTATTACATTTAGGAGATTATCGTTCTACAGGTTATAGTGGTAATGAATTTTATAATAATTTAAAAAAAATTGGTTATGTTGATTTATTAATAACTGAAGGAACTAATGTAACTAATAATAAAGTAAAAATTACTGAAATTGAACTAAAAGAACAAGCTAAAGAAATATTTAAAAAATATAAACAAATATTTATATTACAAGCTTCTACAAATTTAGATCGTTTACGTAGTTTTAGAGAAGCAGCATCAGAAACAGGGAAAAAATTTATTTTAGATATTTCAACAGCAAATATATTAAAAGCTATAAATGATCCTAATTATAATTATTTAAATGATGAAGATGTTGATGTTTGGATACCTAATGCTTATTCAAAAAATAATAAAGATAAAAGAATAGAAAGATTTTATTCTTATAAAGAACCGGACTTTTATAAAAAATATATTGAACCATTTGATAATACTAAGTTAAAAAAAGATAATGTTCATAATGAATATGTTATGTTAGTAAAAACATCTATGATAAAAGATATAGAATATAATTTAAAAAATTTTCGAGATAATGCTCATTTAATATATTCTATGTGGTTAGGTTATAAAAGTGAGATGAGACCTAATACCCAAAAAACAAGATTATTTTTAGAAAAAATGGCAGCTTTAAATATAGAAGAAGAATATCTTCATACATCTGGACATGCAGATTTAGAAACAATTAAAGAAGTATTTGAAATAATAAATCCTAAGAAAGCTATTGGTATACATACAAATGATAATACTAAATTAGCAGAGTATTTTAAAAATTATGTTATAATAAAAGATGATGAAGAAATAGAGGTGTAATAATGAAAATTGAAGGAATGAATTTTGATGAATTTATAAAAATATTTGATAAATATTTTGAAAATTTTATATTAAGAGTAAGAGATTCTAAAAAGGATTATAATAAAAAAGATAAAGAAAGAATAGCATATTATAGTGGTATAAAAGCTTTTGTAGTTAAAGAACATAAAAAAGGTATAGAATTAACTTTTCCAATAAATGTTTATAAATTAAATCCAACAGGTTTAAAAAAAGCAAGTAAAAAAGAAATTATAAATGAACAAACAGAAGACAAACAAACAAGAGAAAGAAAAGAAGCTAATTATCGTAGTGATATTGGAAATATATGTGATGCAATGAATCGATTATTTGATTTTGAAATGATTAAAATTACTTTTGATATAAATTTTAGTAAATTCGATAAAGATAAAATAGTAAAAAAATTCTATAAATCAATATTTGTTGATTTTGCAGGTTATATTATAAGTCATAATAAAAATAAAAAAACAAAAGATAATGATATTGTCTTTAAAATAACAAATAAAAATACTACTATATATTCTAATGTAACAGAGAACGAATTAAAAAACATTTGTAAAGATTTTAATGATAAAGTTAAATTTTCATTAGAATTTACACCTAAATTAACAACTGATATTAAAGAAAAAAATTCAAGTCCAAAAGATATTATTACTTTACAATGTTGGTTTTTAAGAATAGCAAGGGATATATCTTTTGTTAGTGGGGTTAAATTTATAGTTAATTCTAATTATAAATTTAAAAAATATAATACATCTACATCATTAGAAATATTTTCAAAAAATGTTAAAGCTGCAATAGAAAAATATAAATCTACATCTAGTGAAAAACTAGAAAAATCATATCAACAATTCTTTATGCTTCGTGCAAATGAAATGAAAGAATTATTTGAAGTTAAAGCTGATGAAAAAGTAGATTATTTTGAACAAGAATATGGTATATATAATCCAGAAGTATATGGTTTTGAAAATTTTGATATAGATAAAGATAAAACAGGCAGAATAGATTGTATAGTTTATAAATATAAATTAGATGGAAATAAAAGAGTAATAACTGATATATACATGATTGAATTAAAAGTTAATTGTGATGTTATATTAGAAGATAATGGTGTTATGACACACTTAGAAGATATTAATGCATTTTTAAAATATAAAAGCGATGACAAATATAAATATTACAGCTATGATATATTAGAAAAAAGAATTAGTGATCGTATAAATATATTATATAAACAAGAAGCAAACTTTGATAATGTTTCTAAACATTTTTATACAATAATAGGATATACTAAAGAGTCTGAAATAGATAATATAAAAGGCATGTTAAAAAGCTTAAATGATAAAGATAAAGTTAAAAGCATAATTAAAGAAGGATATTCAATAAATTCAAATGGTAAAACTAAAAAATATAAATTAAATAAACGTTTTGAAGTAGCAACACTTTATGACTTTTATAAACAAGATATAAAAGAATGTGATATAAAATTTTTTCTAGAAAGAAATATCTTCGATGAAAAAAATATAGGATTAGATTTTGAAGATATAACTCAAGAAATATTTAATTAAGAGGAATACTATGAAAAATAAAAAGAGGGAAGTATACATAGATATACTTAGAATCTTAGCTTGTATAATGGTTATTTTTAATCATACTAATGAAAGAGGATTTTATAAAATTTTAACTTTAACAGGAAGACCATATATATGGCGCTCCTTTTTTTCTATTTTATGTAAATGTGCAGTTCCAATATTCTTTATGATATCCGGTGCTTTACTTCTAAAAAAAGAAGAATCGATTAAAGATACATATAAACGAATACCTAAAATATTGATTGACTTAATACTATTTTCACTAATTTATATTTATATTGACTCTAGAGAATCATTTAATATTGTAAATGCACTAAAACAAATATTAAGTACTTCATATTGGCATTTATGGTACTTATATGCATATATTGCATTTATAATAACATTGCCATTTATGAGAAAGTTTGCAAAATCACTAGATTTTAAAACTTCGATTTATTTGCTCGTGCTCTCGCTATTAACTATGGGTATAAATCCCATAGTTAATAATTATTTAATTAAATTAAATAATAACTTGCTTCCTTATTGGACACTAACAAATATATTTATATATCCAATTATAGGATATATATTAGAAAATATTATAGATATAAAGAAGATTAAATTAAAACATATTATCGGTATATGGATTATTCTAATAATATCAATTATTATAGGAGAAGTATGTGAACATTATTTTCTTTTAAAATATCCAGCTAGTAAAGATGAGACATTTCTAACAAACTTTTCATTGTTACATGCATTAACATTTTTTGTAACGATAAAATATTTTGTTAAAGGAATTCATATAAATAAATTATGTTATAGTATAATTACAGAGACAGGGAAAAATGTATTTGGTATATATCTTATTCATATTTTATTCCTATGTAAAATACCATTTTTTAATAACATTTGGACAAATTTAGAACAAGGTGTTATTGGAGTACATATTGGTGTATTTATTACATGTATATTAGTATTTTTAATATGTAATTTGATTATATATATTTTAAGAAAAATACCACTTATTAAGAAATTATTATAATTTCTTTTTATGCTGATTTAGTTTAGTGGTAAAACAGAAGCATGGTAAGCTTCAGAGGACTGTTCAATTCAGTCATTCAGCACCAGATAAATACCAAACTCGGACTTTTATGGTTCGAGTTTTAATATGCTTAAATTTATGTTATAATAAGAACTAACTTTTAAATTGAAATCTGTCAATTTAGAAAACACGCTTGCATATTGTCAAAAACAATAAATAAGAAAGAGGTAATACTATGTGGGGAGCAGTTATAGGAGATTTAGCAGGATCTATATATGAATATCAACAAACTAAACATTTTTCAAAATTAGATCCTAAAGAACTGATTAATGAAAAAAGTTTCTATAGTGATGATACTATATTAACCATTGCTATTTTGGATGCAATTTTAAATGATAAAAATTATGGGTATTACTTAAAAAAATACGCAAAAAATTTTTTAACATATAAACCGGAATTTACACCTTATTTCAAAGGCATTTTTTCACCCGGATTTACAAAATGGGCATTAGATAAAGAAAATGGAAAAAGTATTGGTAATGGTGCAATGATGAGAATTTCTGCAGTTGGTTATTTGTTTAACAACAAAAAAGATATAATTAATAATGCTCGTTTAGCTACTGTTCCATCTCACAATTCTTTAGAAGCAATAAATTCTGCTACCACAATTGCATTAATTATTTTTTTAGCACGTTTAGGTTTTTCAAAAGAAGAAATAATAAAAGAATTGAATTTAAAGTTAAATTATTCTGATTTTAATGGATTTAATACAACATGTTATAAAACAATTGATAATTGTTTATATGCATTATTTATTTCAAACAGTTTTGAAGAATCATTGCTAAAAGTTATATCTTTTGGTGGTGATACAGATACAAATGCTTGTATAGTTGGCTCAATGGCAGAAGCATTATATGGAATTCCTAATGAATTAATAGAAGAAGCAAAGAAAAAAATTCCTAATGAATTTAGCAGTTTATTAGATAAAGGGTATTCTAAAGTTTTTAAAAAACAATAATAGTTGTCATGTACTTCTTTTATGGCACCAGAAAGATAACAAACTCGGACTTTTCGAGTATCAAAATAAAACGACTTGTAAAAAAGCCGTTTTTATGTTATTATGTATTTGTCAAGGAAACATGCATAAAATAAAAAGGGAAGACTTAGCTTCGCGAGTTGAGTACTTACCTAAGTTTGGTTAAGCACTTAATCTATGCTAGATTGAGTGCTATTTCTTTATACATAGAATCATTACAGAGACTATTAATAAAATGATAATTAGTATTAGAAATGAGATTAATAAATCTTTTTTCTTCATAATATCAAGCCTCCTTTCTAAAAGAAAGTTGGCAAGCACTCAACAATTAAGTTCCCTACAAAAATTATATCAAACTTTTGTTCTTGATACAATATATTTTATAAGAAATTAGGACAATTTAGAAAACACACTTGCATATTGGAAATCAATATGTGTTTGTTGAGGTAATTTAATGAATGATGTTGATTGATTCTCATGTGCACATAATAGCATTATTTTAAATAACGAAAACTTCAAAGGTGTCCAATTCGACGCGTTTAAAAGTAATAATTTAAATTTAAAAAATATCGCGAAATTATCAAGGTAAAAAAGTTGCCATCTTTTTCTTTGAATAATTTTTTTTAAGTGTTATACTATGTTTGGTGTTTAATATGAAGAAATTTTTTAAAGGTTTAATGTTGTTTATATTAACAACTATATTATTTTTTTCAATATCAAGTTTATTAACTATATTTCCATTAAAAAACATAATAGGGGATAATGGTATCAAAGAAATAATAACTAGTTTAGATATAGAACAAATGGTACAAGAAGATGATAATTTAAAAGAAGCAGTAGATGAGATAGTAGATCCTATTTATGATGAATTAAAAGATTATGGTATTAAAAAGGAAGTTATTGTAAAAATTATAGATACAAAAGAAATAAAAAGTGTAATTGGAGATATAACAAGTAATGTTGTAAATTATGCATTAACAGGTGAAAATCAAAAAATATTAACAACAGAAAATATAGAAACTTTAATAGGAACTGCAGTAGATGATTTAAGTGAAAATGGAATATATAATTTTAGTCAAGAAGAAAAAGATAAAATAGTTAGTATTGTTTCTGATAAAGCTAATGAATATCAAGAATATATACCTGATACTAATTATATTGATAGAGGATTAAGTGAAGACGAAACAAAAGTATTAGAAATTATACGTTTTATACTAAGTGATAAATTAATGATGTATATTTTAATAGCAGTTTTTGTCTCAATAGTAGGAATAATTCTTTTAAGATTAAAAGAAGCTAAATGGATAAAAGATTGTTCAATTACTATATTGATAAGTTCTATAATATTTAGTATTACTTATTTTGCTTTAAAATTCTTAAATAATATTTCATTTAAAGTTGATTATCCTGCTGTATTTAATATCTTAAATAAAGTTATTAAAGTAGGTATAGGTTATAGTTTAGCTTTATTAATTATAACTATAATTATATTAATTACGTATAAAATATTTAATAAAAAGAAATTAACTAAATAATAAGTTAATTTTTTTATACACATTTTTTGTAAAAAAGATGTAATGTAAAATGTAAATAATACGATTTCTTATTGTAAACTTTTTAATACAGTGTTTTAATAAAATTAAGATAGGAATGATGTATATGAAAAAAATTAAAATAGGTTTTGGGTTATGTTTTGGAATTATACTTGGACTAAATATAAAAAATGCTTATGCTATTGATAATTATGCTTATTTATGTAAAAATGAAACAACATCTTCAGAAATATGTTCAACTGTTAATTTAGATAAAGAAACAGCATATAATGCTGCTGAAGAAAAAGAAATTAGTTTAGTTTCATCTGGTGGAAAGAAATATATTCAAATAGAAAATGGTAATTATAATAAATTAATAGTTAATGGAAATGTAAACTTAAAATTAAATGGAGATGTTACTGTAAATTATTTTGAAAATATATCTAAAAGTAAAATAAATTTAATTGGTAATGGTAGTTTAAAAATGGACTATGTTGTAAATAGTTCAGTTAGTAAATATAATAACGATTATATTTATTTAATAAGTAATGTATTCTCTGGAGAAAGAGCTGTATTAGCTGAATTAATAAGTTTAGATAATCCTACACATCATATGAGAATTGCTACAGAAACTCCTGAAAAATTAATTGAAAAGAAAGCAAGTTTATATGTAATTAAAGAAAGTTCTCAATATGGAAAAGAATTGTTAGCAACAGGATATTCTGATGTGCCAGGAGAGGCTTTATTAAATTCTCAAGATGGAACACAATGGTATTCTAGTGGTGTAGGAGATACAGAACTAAAAAATACTTTATTGAATTCTCAATTAATAAAATTTTATAATACTTATGTAAATAGATATTCATCAGTGTCATCTGCTTTAATAAATGATTTATTTGATACTAATTTAAATAAAGGTTATGATGAATCTGGTAATGTAATGTTATCAAGTTCTAAATTAAATAACGTATATGATACAAAAAGTGTATTTGTTGATGGAAATAATAATTTAAAAACAAAAATAAAAGTTACTTTATCAAAACCAATAAGTTCAGAATATTCTTTAAAAGTAGAATATTTAAATAATAATACAAGTTTAATTAATAAAATTAATGAAATAACTAAAGAAAATGTTTTAAGTGGTGCTTTATATAATATTTATTTTGTAGATAAAGATAATAATAAAGTAGATATTAATCAAGAATTTGAAATAGAATTTACATATACTAATTCAGGTAATTTAAAAGAAAATGCTATAATAAATTTAGCTAATAAAAAAGTAATTATATATCCTGCTAAAACTAGTTATAATACAGTTCAAACTACAATGAATAGTTTTGGAACTATTGCAGTAATAACTAATAATAGTGGATATGATAAAGTAGTAGAGTTATTAGATAATAGTATAACTGATGAAGATACTAATAACAATAATAGTGAAACTAATGATGATAATACAACTGATGAAGTATTGGATACTGCTCCTCAAACTTATGATAATATTTTAATAAATATATTAATTGTTTCTCTATTAGTAGTGTTCTCTATAGTAATTAAGATAAGAATTAATAAAATAAATGTGTAAATTTAAGTAAAGAGTAATATAAAATTACTCTTTTTTTCTAAAATAATTAAATTAACTATTATAATTAAAATAGGAAGTGATAATAAATGAAAAATAATTCTTTAGAAGAAACAATAGAATTACCTAAATTAAAAGAAGAATATTTAGAAAATACTACTATTATAGAACTTCCTAAATTAAAAGCAGTAGCGCTAAGTGATAATAATATAAATATGCTTGAAGATACTGTATTAATAGAACTTCCTAGATTAAAAAAAGATAAACAAAGAATAATTTTATTATTTGAAAAAAGATTTTTAAAAATAGCATTTATTGTTATTTTAATGATTATAACTTTTTTTACAATTAATATAATAAGAAACGTAATTAATTATAAATCAAATGATAAAATAATAGAAAATGTATTAAGTGTTGCAGATGTATCAGTTGTAACTAATGATTATTCTAATTATGAAGAAGATTTTTTAGATATAGATTTAAAACAAAATACAGATTATTATAAATATAGAAATTATTCTTTTTTAGACGTAAATATTAGTGAATTACAAAATATAAATAGTGATACTGTAGGATGGATAAAAGTAGATGGTACTAATATAAATTATCCTTTTTTACAAACTAATGATAATGATTATTATTTAAAACATTCTTTTGATAAAAGTAAAAATAATGCTGGTTGGGTATTTATGGATTATAGAAATGATATAGATAATTTATCACAAAATACTATTATTTATGCTCATGGTCTTCATAATGGAACTATGTTTGGTTCATTAAGAGATACATTAAAAGAAAAATGGTTTAATAATAGCAATCATATAATTAATATTGCAACTTTAAATAAAAGTAGCAATTGGGAAATATTTAGTGTATATAAAGTACCTAATACTACAGATTATTTAACAACTAATTTTAAAAATGATACAACTTATCAAAATTATTTAGATATGATAACATCAAGAAGTATATATAATTTTAATAAAGATATAACTATAAATGATAAAATATTAACTTTATCAACTTGTTATAATAATGATATTAAAATAGTAGTACATGCTAGATTAATAAGTGAAATATAAAAAAGGCTTTAAAAGCCTTTTATTCACATATCTCTCCATTATCACAAGTATTATTATATACCTTTGAAAACATTTCATCATATATATTATATAATTCATTATATTGATCTTTAGTTAATTCATCATAAGATGTTTGTCCTTCATTTAATGTAACAGTACCAATATGATTATCTACTACTTTTTTATTTTTTATTGCAAATATAGTAGGATTATAAATCCTTTTTTCATTTGTATTATAAGTATTATTATCACTATCAGTTATAGTATAATCTCTTAATATATCTTTTAACTTATCTAATAACTTATAATAATCATCTGATCCATGTTTAGTTTCTGTAACTTTTTTATCTATAACTTCAAATTGAGATTTTTCATCATCTAAATTTAAATAATATATTGTTTTAATATTTTTGTTTTTAGCTACATCTAACATAACAGGAACAGCGTTTCTACACCAAGGGCACCATTCAGCACCAACATATATAATAGCTTCATCTTCATCTAATAAATCTATTGCTTCTTTACAATTAATATATTTAATTGGATTATCTTCACTTATAGTAATATCATGATACTTATTAGAGCTACCTTCACGTATTTGACCATTTAATGCTTCATAACTTTCTTTAAATCTTAAAGCATCACTATTATCTTCTTTTTTATTATTATTTAATATTATAAAAAGTACAATTCCTAATACTATTATTAAAGTAATAATACTTCCTATAATTACTTTTTTCTTCATAAAATCCACCTCAAATTCAATATAACATAATTTATAATTTTTTAAAATAACTTTTAAGTTGAAAAAAACTAAACTTAAAGTTTAGTTAACAATTATCATTTAAAGTTAAAGGTATTTTATAAGTATTATGATTATTATCTATAGTATAAGCATCTATTTCTAAAAATAAATTAATACTCCTGTAGCTCTTACATTCTTTTTCATAATCATCTATTTTAAATTGTAAATCTTTTAAAAAATCTTCTAAAGTAGTATTAACATTATTAACTTCATAAAAATCTATTTTAGTATTAGTATTACCATCTGATTCATATAAAGTACAACTAATATATTTATATAAATTATTATCTTCATTACCACAATAATTTATATCAGAAATATAAATAGAAGAAATATTTTTATTATAAGCTATAGAACCTGTAATTAAAAAATTATTACAATTAGCACTTAAATTCTTAAATTCAAACTTACTATCTTTATTTAAAATAATAACTAAAAATATAATAACAAACAATAATAATAAAATAATAACATAATTAATAATATTAAATCTTTTCTTCTTAGTACCATTTAATAAATCATTAATATCATAATTATACTTATTACAAATCTCTTTTAAAATTAATATATCAGGCATATTTATACCACGTTCCCATTTAGAAACAGCTTGATAAGAAATACCAAATATATCAGCAAATTCCTTCTGAGTTAAATTATTATCAATTCTAATCTTTTTAATAACATTGGCAATTTTTTCATTATTCATAACTTCACCACTTAAAAATTATTATAACATATATAATAAGTATAAAATATGAAAAATTAAACAATATAATAAAGGAGGAATAATATGAGTGAAGATACAAATATATTAGATGAATTAAGTAAGGGTTCATGTATGGGATTAGATGCACTAGATATAATTATGAAAAAAGTAAAAGATAAAGACTTCTATAAAGTATTAGAAAAAGGATATAAAGATTACAATATAATAAAACAAAAAATAGATGAAATATATCCAAAATATAGTGATAAAGAACCACATGAAACAAATGCTATGAATAAAGCTATGACATGGTATGGAATAGAAATAAAAACATTAACAGATGAAAGTAATTCAAAAATAGCAGAACTTTTATTACAGGGAGTAAATATGGGAATAATAGAAGGTAGAAAAATGCTAAATAATAAAAAAACAAATAAAGAAATAAAAGAACTAATAAATAACTATGTAAAAATGCAAGAATTATTTGCAGATGATATAAAAAATTACTTATAGATAGAAAAATACTATCTTTTTTTATTTAATAAAATATAATATAATTTAATAGAGGTATTTTATGAAAAAAGGTAACTTAATAAGTAGTTTTAAATATGCATTAGAAGGAATAAAAGCATCATTTATAAAAGAAAGAAATATGAAAATACATGTATTAATGATGATATTAGTAATAATACTAGGTATTATTTTAAAACTAACTAAATTAGAATGGATAATATGTATAATATTATTTGGATTAGTAATATCAGCAGAATTATTTAATACAACAATAGAAATAGTAGTAGATATGATTTCACCAGAAAAAAATAAAAATGCAAAATATGCAAAAGACATATCAGCAGGAGCAGTACTAATACTTGCAATATCTGCAATGATAGTAGGTTTAATAATATTTATACCAAAAATATAAAGTTATCAACATTTGTAAAGTTAACTAAAAATAATTGAAAAACAATAAACTCTATGCTATATTTTATTTAGAATAAAAGTATGTCCTTAAAGGCTATAACTTTTTTCAATGAAAAAAGACATTTAATAAATATTTATTAAAAAGAGAAGAGGAGTAAAGAAAATGAATAGAAATCAAAGAATAGTAGTAAGTATAGTAGGGATTGCAATAGTCTTACTAGCACTAATAGGAATAACCTATGCATATTGGGTAACTAGAGTAACATACAATACAGAAGATAAAAGTATATCAGGAACTTTAGGAGTATTTGAAAT
>CANRPF010000021.1 GCA_947632375.1 uncultured Bacilli bacterium | reverse complement strand
TCTTTTTTCATTGAAAAAAGACATTAATAAATATTTATTAAAAAGAAAAGAGGAGTAAGAATGAATAGAAATCAAAGAATAGTAGTAAGTATAGTAGGGATAATAATTGTAACGTTAGCATTAATTGGAATAACGTATGCATATTTCATGACAAAAATAATAGGCAATTCAAATTCAAAAAGTATATCAGGGACATTAGCCAACTTAGAGTTAACATACTATGATGGTAATGGTGTAATTGCACCCGATAATCTAATGATGCCTGGAGATACATTAGAAAAGACGTTTTCCGTAAAAAATACAGGAACAGTTAAAATAGAAAATTATGCAGTAATATTTGAAAACTTAACAAATACATTAACAAGAAAAGAAGACTTAGTTTATACATTAACTTGTTCAAGTGATGATAATAATCCATGTATTGGAGTAGAAGATGTGCAGTTTCCAGATGATAATGGTCCAATAATATATAATTCAATAAATAAAGGAGTTACGCATTCATATACATTAACAGTAACCTATAAGAATTTAGAAGATACAAATCAATCAGATGATATGGGTGCAAGTTTTAGTGCAAAAGTAAATATAACAGATGGAAAGAATGCTAGTTTACCAATAAAAACTATGATACTTTTAAATAGTAATACAACAAGAAATGGAACAACATATAGAGAAACGCCATTAACGAAGCCTGCAATAGAAACAACAACTTCTGAACAAATTATTGATAAAGGATTCGGACCATTTACTATTCCAATGAGTGGTGATTCAAAAATTGTAGCTGTCGAAAATTATGAAATTGATCAAGAATCAAACTATGTTTTAAATTCAACTAACAAAACTACATATCAGAATATTTATGAAAGTCTTACAGGAAAATATTTGATTTTTGACCCATATGGAGATTATGGTAATTATGGCAATACTACAACTACCGAAGTTTTTGGAGTAATAAATGCAACAAAAGACAAGGTAACATTAGAAAGACATAGAATCGTACTAAAGAGTAAAGAAAGCACGTTGAGTAAAGTAGAAGACGTATATGGAACATCATACTATTATAGAGGAGCAATAGAAGATAATTACCTAACGTTTAATAATATGTGTTGGAGAATAGTACGTATACAAGGTGATGGCAGTACAAAAATAATATTACAAGATCCAACTGCACCATGTGATAGTGATACTAATGAAGAATATCCATTTATTGGAGCCGGATCTTTTGGATATGATGGCACCTCACGCTATGCAGGTAGTGAAGATTATTTAAACTGTTCATCAGATTCAGGTACATGTATGAAAAAGAAGTTTGACTTGTGGTTTAATAGTAATTTTATAAGTGTAAAGGATAAATTAAAAGAAGAAACATGGTATTTAGGAGATACAAATAATACATATCATTATAATCCTTATAGTTACGGAAGTGGTTATGATTATTATGAAACAGGACAAAGATTACGTGGATATGGAACAACAAGAGGAATGAGTTTATTAAGTACGACAAATGAATTTACAAGTTATATAGGAGCAATAACAGCCGATGAAGTAGCATTAGCAGGTGCAACAATAGATAAATATAATAGCGATTATTATTTATTTGTTCCAGAAGCTAATTATTGGACCTTGTCACTTGATCTCCGTGGTTCAAACTCCGACTTTGCGTTCGAGGTTCGTGAACGTTTAGAGAATCTCTTCGTGGGGCATGACAACAACCATCTTCGCCCTGTTCTTGTTTTAGGTTCTGATGTAAAAGTCACAGGGCAGGGAACTAAGGCAGATCCATATATTGTACAATAAAAAATACATAAAATTGTGTGAGATTTTCATACAATTTTTTTGTTTACGAAAATAAATTATAAGAGTATAATACATTATATGGAGGAGCATATGAACAAGAAATATTTAATACTTATTTTGTGTTTTTTAGTTATATTTACAGGTTGTGGTAAAACTAAAGAAGAAAACGAAAAACAAAATGGATATGAACTTAATTATAATGATACATCGTTAGAATTAGGAGAAAAATTTAGTACTAAAAAATATGGTAAGGATTATGAATATTCTGAAGTTAAAAGTAATCATTTTGATGGTTTAGATAAAATATATAAATATAAACATTATCAAATAACTACTTATAGAAAAGATAAAAAAGATTTAATATATAGTATTGTTTTATTAGATGATAATATAAAAACTAATGAAGGACTTAAAATATCAGATAGTTATCAAGACATGATTAATTTATATGGTGATAATTATAATAAAGATGATGATTTATATAAATATATATTAGGAGATACAAATATTGTTATTAAGATAAAAGATAAAGTAATTGTTGGTATAGAATATTTGTATACTATGGGATTATAATATGTCTAAATTAAAGTTAAAAAAAAGTATTAAGAAAAAAATATTAAATATTTTGTTATTGCTATTTATAATTGTATTTATATTATCTACTTTTAAAATAATTATTTCTTATTATCAAGATTATAAAAGTAATAATTTATATACTAAAATAATTAATGAATATGTAGAAACTAAAGATAAAGAAGACGTTATTGATTTTAAAAAATTAAAAAGTATAAATGAAGATATCGTTGGATGGATAAAAGTAAGCGATACTAATATAAATTATCCTATAGTTAAAGGAAGTAGTGATTCTTATTATTTAAGAAGAGATATAGAAAAAAAACATAATCAAAATGGTTCTATATTTATGCATTATAAAAATAGTAGAGATTTTAGTGATAATAATACTATATTGTTTGGACATAACAGCAATAGAAATTCATTAATGTTTAGTGATTTAAGAAAGTTATATGATGATAAAGATAAAAAAGATATAAAAATTTATATATATACACAAACAGAAGAACTTATTTTTGATGTTTATTCTATTTATTTAATTGATTCAACAGATTTTAGTATATTAGATATTAATAATAATTGGTTTGATAAAAGTGAAAGAGATTTTGGTATAGATAAAAAAGATGGTAGAACTATTACTTTATCTACTTGTTATAAAGATAGTACAAAAAGAATAATAGTTCATGGAATAGAGGAGAGTTTAGATGAAAAAAATTAGTATATTATTAATTAGTTTATTTATATTTTTGTTTTGTAGTAAAAATACATTTGCTTTAGAAAAATATAATAGTGATTCTTTAATTAAAAAGATAAGCAATAAAGTAAGTGTAAATGAAAGTGAAATTACACTTTATTATTTATCTAGTGATGCTAAAGATGCAGGAGTAAATATACCTGATAATCTCAATACTTCTTTTAAAATAGAAGTAAGTGGTACTAATATTGTTCCTGAATATGTAGTTAGCTATGAAGATTCTTATTATTTAAAAGTAAGCGATGATGGTGTAGTTACTTTAAATAAACTTGTCGAAGACAACGGTGCTTTTGAAATGAGCGATTTAACTGCAAATATTATTGTAAGAGTAGCGAATGAAGATATTCCAATAAAAATTAATATAAAAGATTATTTAAATACTTATGTTAAAAATATTAT
Organism: uncultured Bacilli bacterium; assembly: GCA_947632375.1. GTDB lineage: Bacteria > Bacillota_I > Bacilli_A > RF39 > UBA660 > UMGS1124. Next base: position 25,311 of record CANRPF010000021.1, on the reverse strand, counting down.
GCAAAATTTTATAGCTGAAAATATTAAAGATACTATGAGTGATTATGAAAAGGTAGAAACTATTGCAAAATATTTATTAAATTATGAATATACTACTAATCCTAATTTTAGATATGTATTTATAAACGGTGGTGGAGATTGTATAGCACTAAATTCTATATTTATTCAAATGTGTAAAATGATTGGTATTGATGCTCATCAAAGATATGCAGGAGATATTTTTGGAAATAACCATTATGATTCCGTTGTTTTAATAGATAATGAAATATATTATGTTGATGTTTCTTATCATGATCCACGTGATTATACTATAAGTAAATCACCATTTGGATTTATGTATGATGGAGGATTTTTCTTCGTTTATGATAATAGTGATACAAGTAATTTAATACTAAAAAAATATAGTGGATTTGATACTGATAATATAACTATACCAGCATCATATAAAAAAGAAGATAAAGTATATAACGTTAAAACAATTGCAACTAATTCTTTTAGACACTCTTGTACTATTAGTGGAGTAAATGTTAAATCTGTTATTATTCCTGAAGGAGTAGAAACAATAGAAAAAGATGCATTTAGTGGTTGTAGTGATTTGGAATATGTTAAGATTCCATCTACTGTAAATAATATAGATCCAGAAGCGTTTACAGAAGATTATGGATTAAAACAAATAGAAATAGAAGAAAATAATGAAACTTATTCTTATAAAGATGGAGTTATTTATAATAAAGATGAAACTGAAGTTGTTTTAGTACTTCCTTCTAAAGAAGGAGAATTAGAATTATCTTCTAAAGTAGAAACTATAAAACCATATGCTTTTTCAATAGCAAGTAATTTAACAGGTGTTGTATTAGGAGAAAATGTTAAAACTATTGAAAGTCATGCATTTGATCATGCCCAAATATATGGAATAACTATACCTAAATCAGTAACTAATATTGAATCTAAAGCATTTTATGAGGCAACTTTTAGATATATTAAATTTGAAGATGGAAGTGATATTTCATTGTATGATTATATGTTTGAAGGATGTATTAATTTAAATGCACTTTATATTCCTCAAAGCATTAAAGATATTGGTACTAATGTATTGAACCTTGCTAATAAAAAAGCAACTTTATATGTAAATGATAATTCTTCTGCATTAGATTTTGCTAAAAGTAATAGCATGGATTATGAAATTGCTAATAAAAATAGTATTGTTTCTGAAATGATTGTTTTAAAAAATATTTCGTATTCATATGATGGATTATCAAAAGAACCAGAAGTTATCGTATTAGATGGTGGAAAAATATTAAAAGAAAATATTGATTATACAAAATCTTATAGCAATAACATAAATGCTAATACTACTAGTAGTGAGCCAACAGTGACTGTAACAGGTATGAATAGTTATAGTGGAAGTGCAAATAAAACATTTACTATAAATAAAAGCTTAAGCGATGTATCAGTAGATGTTAAAGATGTTACGTATGGAGAAACTCCAAATCCAATATTAATTGAAAATAATGCTGGTTCTAAATATACTGATATTTCTTATAATACTTCAAAAACTTTAACAGGAGCTACAAAAACTCCACCAACAGAAGTTGGAGAATATTATGTAAATCTTAAAGTAGTAGTTCCTAAAAATACAAATTATGGTACAAGAAGTTTATGGGCTAAATTTAATATATTAAAAGCTAATAATGATTTCGCTATCGAAGCAAATGATATAAATTTTGGTGAAAGTTTAAATATAAAAGTTACAAAAAATAAATCTGGTGGAGATGTTACTTATTATTATAAAAGAGCTTCTCTTGGCGATGATGCATATTCATTAAAAGAACCTCAACAACCTGGAAGTTATAGTGTTAAAGCAGTTTCAAGTGAAACTAAAAATTATAATGAAGCTACAGCATATGCAACATTTAAAATTATAGGTGATATAAGTTATTTAAGAGGAGACTTAACAAGAAACGGTAGTATCGAAGTAAGTGATGCAACAGAAGCTTTATTAAAAACAATAGAAGAACTAGATACAACAGAAGAAGATTTATTAATTGCGGATTTTGACGAAAATGGGAAGATAAATGCAAGTGATGCAACTGAGATATTGCTTTTATATATAAATGGTGATTATTAGGAGAGTTTTATGCAAAAAAAGATTTTTAATTTAATAATATTATTTATATTTATGATTGTTCCAATAAATACAAAAGCACTTGATTCAAACGATTTATTAATATTTAAAGATTATCATATAAAAACTACAACAACTATTAGTGATATTAATAGAAAATTTGGAGAACCAAAAATAGTTACTGATTCTGCTTTTGGTGGTAAAGCATATTCTTATTATAATGATGATTATAGTGATTACTTATATATTGAAACAGATGAAGATGGAATTATTAGAAGTTATGGAGCTATAGGTGGAAACTTTAAAATGTCTAATTATGAAGAAGGAGATACTGTAAATAATAGATATGGTTATATGACTGGAAAAGATATTAGCTATTCTTCTTCAACAAAACATACTTATGGTGCATTACAATATAATGTTGATTACAATATAGTAGATAAATTTTGGGATAACTATCTAAGTGATTCTAAATATTTATATGCTATACAAAAACATGGTGTTGTCGCTACTAAAGTTGCATCTAAGTTAGCAGGTTTTTCTTTTGAAATTACCCAAACTGAAATAGATGAAAATTTATTTTATATAAATGAGCAATTAAAATCTAATGGCTCTAGTTTATATGATTATGGGACAAAAACAGGAAAATCAACTTCATTTAAGCTTATAAGTGGTAGAGGTAGTAATACTGGTGCTGCTTATGTTCCAAATCCATTTTTATTAGCAAGTAGTGCTTATAGATATTCAGCATCTAGTGATTTTTGTTACTTATTTGCAGATTTTAATGTGTATGATAAATCAAGAAGACAATTTTCAGAATATTACTATTATGTTAATCCAAACTTTTTAGATAAAAAAGAATCTGTTGAATTAACAGAAGATGAATTAACTAAATTAGATAATGTTTTAAAAGAATATAAAAAATACATGGATATTGCAAATGAACATGGTGGAACTTTATCAAGTGATGACTTTTATAGTGAAATGCCTAATTATGAAACTATGCCTTTAAAAGCTGGAAAAAATAATGCTTATTTTCTAGAATTTGTAACACATTATTTAAATATGGCAAGAGTAGGAATTGGTATAAGACCACTAGAATTAAATTTAGATATAGCAAATTCTGCTCAACATAAAGCTGTATTATCAGTTTATAATGCTGCACATGATCTTGAATCAGGACATGATGCTGTAAAGCCAGATGGATTAGATGATGAGTTTTATAATACTGCTATGAAATATCCAGCAGAAAATATGTTTTATGGAAATCATTTAATAAGTGTTTCTACTGCACTAAATGATGGAGCAGGAGAACCAATTTATCTTGGACACAGATATAATTTATTAGACCCAGAATATACCGAATGGGGAGTAGGTAGCGCTGGTGCTGGAATTTCTTATGGTTGGCAAAGTGTACAAAAATTTAATGGCTCTTTAAAAGACGATACAGAATTAGTTGCATGGCCAAGTAATGGTATTTTTGTAACTAGTTTAATTTATCCATCGATTGGAAATTGGTCTGCAAGATTTTATAAAAATTATAAAGTAACAGATAATACAACAGTTACTATAGAAAACTTATCTAGCAAAAGAGTTTATGAAATAAATAAAGATAATTTAAATGACAATCGTACATTAGATATAATAAATTCAGAAAATCAAGTAACATTCTTTGATAAAAATATAACTTATGAAAATGGAGATGTTTTTAAAATAACTCTTCATAATATTAAAAATTTAAATACTAACGCCGAAGAGGATTATACTTATCGTAGTGTATTTTATAATCCATCAACTACTGAGGCAAATCCTATAACTGATATTAAATTAGATAAAGAAGAAGTAATTTTAAACGTAGGAGAAACTTATAAATTAAATGCATCTTTATATCCAGATGATGCTACTATAGATATAATAGAATTTAAATCTACTAATGATTTTATTGCTTCTATAAGACAAGATGGATTAATAACTGCTAATAAATCTGGTATTGCAACAATTACTTTAAAATGTAATGATATAGTAAAAACTGTAACAGTTAGAGTAAAAGATAGTGAAGGGAATATTCCTTATTACATAAGAGGAGACTTAACAAGAAATGGAAGTATCGAAGTAAGTGATGCAACAGAAGCGCTTTTAAAAACAATAGAAGAACTTGATACAACAGAAGAAGATTTATTAATTGCAGATTTCGATGAAAATGGAAAAATAAATGCAAGTGATGCAACTGAAATATTACTTTTGTATATTAATAGTGATTACTAGGAGGAAATTTTATGCAAAAAAAGATTTTTAATTTAGTTTTCATATTTGTATTTATTAGTTTATTTATATCTCCAATTAAAGTTAATGGAGTAGAAAATAATCTTATAACTATTGGAGAAGGAAAATATAATATAACAATTACTAGCGAAACAAAAATATCAACTATTTCTTCTGTATTAGGAGAACCTAAATTAGTTACAGATTCAGCATTTGGTGGGCAGGCTTATACGTTTTATACTGATGATGATTATAACAACTATTTATATATAGAAACTTCATCTCGCGGTAATATAGTATCTTATGGTTCAATAGATTCTACTTTCAAAACAAATGATGGTAGTTATAACGATGATTATTCTAAATATGCTTATCAAGGTAGTAGATTAAGAGGATATTATTACGCAAAGGATAGTAAAGTAATAGGAGGAATATTTTATTATCCAAGAGGTTTAGGATTAGATACTAATAATCATGAAAAAGCTGCTGCAGAATTTTTTGTAAACAATTATCAAAGCAATCAAACAAAATATTTAAAAGGAATAAGCGAGCAAGCTACTTTAATGTTTAATGCTTTAATTAAAAAATTTGGAAAAGAAGGAAATATAAAATTTGATGAAGAGACATTTTATATAAATGAACAATTAAAAGAATTTAACTCATCAATTAGAGATTACGCAAAAGATACAGAAAAAATGAGTAAATATGGCTATAGAATAAGTGCCGATAATACTAATATTGATGCAAATTATTGGCTATTAAATCCACTTTTATTTTCAAAAGCTTTATTAGGTAATCTTGTAGATTATGATGAATTTAAAACAAAAGATATCGGTGTATTTGACTTTGATAGCAATAAAAATTTATTAACTGTTATGACAATTGATAAAAAAATGTATGATGATTATAAAAATGTTGCATTAACAGAAGAAGAACAAGAAAAACTTGATAATGGAAGAGCTAAATATAAAAGTGCAATAGAAAATTTAAATAAAGAAGATAAGATATATTCTATTGAACCTATAATAGATGTTGCTTCTAATTTACGAGCAGGAAAATTAGTAGAATCTAAAAGAAAAGGAATAACTGATTATGTTAATGCAATAAGAGCAGGAGCAGGCTTAGGAATTCTTCAAGATGATGATGATTGTTTTGATGTTGCGCAACATATATCTGTTTTATCATCTTATCGATATACTGTTTTAGGATTAGATATTAGGCACAAACCACCACAACCTGAAGGTGTAACAACAGAATTTTATAGAACGGCAGTTGCATGGGAAAGAGCAATGGCAGAAAATATAGGAAATTCAAAAACTCAATCAGATATGAGTAAAGTTGATGGGCAAGATATGATGTCTCATATAAATACTTTTTTAGATGACAGAACTGAAGTAGGAGGATTATTTTTCTCTCATAGACAAAAAGTATTAGCACCAACAGTTACCAAGTTTGGATATGGTGTAAGTCCTTATATGTATAGTAATGAATTTGGTTCTGTAATAGATACAGATATAAATTTTGTTTCATGGCCAAGTAATGGAATAACGTTCTTAGAAACTTTAGATTATAGAAATTTCTATTGGACTATAGAGTTTTTTAATGATTATCAGTTAACTGATACAGCTACTGTTAAAATAAAGAATTTAAGAACAGATGAAGTATGGGAATTTAATGAAGAAGAAGGTTCAAGTAAAGCAACTCGTTGGTATGAGTTAAATACAAGAGAAAATGAATTGATAATGTATGATAATACTATTAATCCAACAGATGGTGACATATATGAAATAACGGTATATAATGTTATTGATGAAACTAAATCTAAAACTATAAACTTTACGTATAGATCAATATTTAAATATGCCGATATAAATAACGTTAAAACAGATATAAAATCTTTAAAAATATCTGTACCAGATAATGTTACTAAAGTTGATAATAATTATTATGTTGGTTTAGATGAAGAAGTAAAATTATCAGCCTTAATTAATGATAATAGTGTAACAGAAAAATTATTAACTTGGACTTCAAGTAATCCAAATATCATATCAGTTACTCAAAATGGAATTATTAAAGTATTAAAAAGAGATTCAAATCCTATAGAGATTACTGTAAAAAATAACTTTACAAATTTATCATCTACTATAACTATAATTCCAGATACATATGAAACAATGTCATTAAATTATAGTGAATATCAATTTAATAGTTTAGATGAAACACTAAATGTAAATGCTACATTAACTAACGGAAATGTACCATCTGTTACTTGGTCTACATCTAATGATGGAGTTGTAGAAGTAAAAGATGGCAAAATTACTCCATTAAGTGGAGGATATACAGAAGTATATGCAACTTCAACTAAGTATGGTACAAGAAGAGTAAAAATATATGTAGCAGTACCTGTTACATTAGAAGATGGTAGCAAATTATATGTTGGTGATGTAGATGGTGATGGAAGATTTAGTATGAACGACGCAGCAATTATAATAGATTATTATAATAATGGTATTAGTGAAGATATGGCTAAAGTTGCAGATATAAATAAAGACGGAAAAGTTAATACGATAGATAGCAATATGATTTTAGATTTTTCTTTATCTGGCAGTGATGGATTTCATCCAGGAGAATACAAACATATAAATTCTGTTAATTTAAATAAAGATAATGTTTCACTAAGTATAAATGGTAATGTAAAATTAAATGCAACTATAGCTCCGTTAGATACAACAGATAGTCCTAAATTAACATGGAGTAGTTCTAATGACGCTGTAGCTCATGTAGATAATAATGGTAAAGTAACTGCAAAATCTGATGGAACAGCAATTATAACTGTAAAAACATCTAACAATAAAGTTGCAACTTGTAAAGTTATTGTAGGTACAGGAATATCTAAATATATAAGAGGAGATTTAACAAGAAACGGAAGTATCGAAGTAAGTGACGCAACAGAAGCTCTTTTAAAAACAATAGAAGAACTAGATACGACAGAAGAAGACTTATTAATTGCAGATTTTGACGAAAATGGAAAAATAAATGCAAGTGATGCAACTGAGATATTGCTTTTATATATAAATAGTGATTATTAGGAGGAGTTTTATGCAAAAAAAGATTTTAATTTTAATTATGTTATTTGGCTTTTCTTTATTAAATGTTAAAGCGTTAGATAAAGTAGCTTACGTAGATAATTATTATATACCAACTGAAAATTCAATAGAAAGTCAACCTAGTTTAGGATATACAAATTATTCATATTATCCTGCAACAAGCTCTTTTTATGAGTTTTTTGATAAAGATAATCATTACAATGTCATATTTGAAATAAATAATGATAGCAAAAATTTAGGATGGGCTAAATTTGATGAAAATATGAATTTATTAGAAGAAATTACTATTCCAAGATATTTAACTTATTTTGGTAATGCAATTTACTATAATGATTATTTATATGTTATATATGGAGAAAATGACAATAAAACTATAAATTCTGCATTACCAGAATATGGTACATCAATAACTATGGAAATAGTTAAATATAATATGGATGGAAAAGTTCAAAATACATTAGAGATAATGGGAAAAGATACTAGTACATTTTATAATGCTTTAAATAAAACAGCCTCATTTATAGGTTATGGAACAAAATCCCCATTTAATGTAGCAAATTGTGATATAGCAGTTAATAAAGATGGGGTAATTGCATTTCTTTTTGGTAGACAAATGTATAATGGTCATCAATCAAGTTTTGTTATTTATGTAGATGCCGATACTTTAAAACATTATAATAAGTCTAGTGATTTAGATTTTGATAGTAAATATTATTTTTTAACAAAAAACTTCTTTGTTTCACATTCTTTTGACCAAAGAATACTTGCAACTGAAGATAACAATTTCTTATTAGCAAATAAATCAGATGGTACACCTGAAAGAGCATTTATTATTGATAAAAGTAAATGGACAAGTAATAATAGTTCATATTTAGAATATGCTACATTTCATTTTAGAGAAAGTACAGATGCAGTTACAAATTCTTATAATTATACTATGGCAGATATGGGTAATTTAGTAGAACTTGATGATGGTTATTTATTTGTATCAAGTTCTGAAAAAACATTATCTTTAAATTATGCTTTAAAAACTGCTGGAAATGAAAGTAGAAATATATTTATTCAAAAATTTGATAAGAATTTTGAAGGTAAAACTACAGAAACTCTTCAATTATTTAAAACTGAAGAAAGAAAAAGTGAAAGTAAAAGAACAGATAAACAAAATAATGGAAGTTTCTTTTTAAATGATGATGGGGAAACAGATTATGGAGTAAAATGGTTAACAAACTATAATTTAGATAAAACTGTATTAGAAGTTAGAGCATTTAAATTAAATAATAATCAAGTAATAATTATTTGGGCAGAAAAAAACTTTAATGAAAGTACTTCTTTAGACAACATAAAATATTATTATGAAATAATAGATAATAACGGTAATATAGTTAAAGAAACTATGCAAATTGATTCAGCAAATCCTAGTACATTAATACATTATAATGTTAAAAATAATTATATTTATTGGACTGAAAAAGCAGGAGATAAAATATTAAAAATAAATAAATTAGATATAAATAAAACTAGTGATGCAATAGTTTTTGAAAGAGTAGGTAAAGAAGAAGTTGTTATAAACGATAGTGATGTTAAAACTTATCAATTTAGTGTAAATACAAATAAATCATCAAAACTAAGTTGGTATAGTGCTTTTCCAAATGTAGCAACTGTTGATGATAATGGTTTAGTAACTATAAAGGGTAATGGAACTACTATTATTCAGGTTACTAATAGTGAATATAATAAAAAACTTACGTATACTCTTAAAGTAGATTACAAAGTAAAAAATATAATACCCGATACTGATAAAATAGTAGTAGGTGAAAACAAAAGCTATACATTAAGATATAAAGTTAATGACAATGCAAACTTAAAAGATATAGATTGGACAAGTAGTAGTGATGAAATATTTACAGTAGAAAATATCTATACAAGTTCAGTTACATTAACAGGTAAAAAAAATGGAAAGGCTAAATTAATAGGTGTTGCTAAAGATGGAGGCGGCGCAAGAATTGAACTAGATGTTGAAGTTGGAAATATGATAAAATCATTAACTTTTGAAAAAGATACTTATACAGTAGAGGTAGGTAAATCTGTAAAATTAAATATAATAAAAGATCCAATTGATTCAAATGAAGGAATAATTTTTGATGCAGGAGGTACTAATGGTAAAGCAGAAATTACTGAAGACGGTGTACTAACTGTTAAACAATCTGGTACATTTAATGTTTTTGCTTATCCAGCTTCTACCTATTCGATTTATGCAAAAGCTAAAATTATTGGAATAGAAACAACATTAAATAAAAAAAGCATGCATTTAACTAAAGGAAAAAGTGAAGATTTAATTTTAACTACATATCCAAATGATTATAATCCTCAGTGGGAAAGCGATAAACCTAGTGTTGCAAGAGTAGATTCTAATGGTAAAGTTACCGCTGTAAGCGATGGTCAAGCTAAAATAACAGTAACTACTTCAAACGGATTAAAAGCAGAATGTATTGTAACTGTAGGAGATTACATAAGAGGAGATTTAACAAGAAACGGAAGCATTGAAGTAAGTGATGCAACAGAAGCACTTTTAAAGACAATAGAAGAATTAGATACAACTGAAGAAGATTTATTAATTGCAGATTTTGACGAAAACGGAAAAATAAATGCAAGTGATGCAACTGAGATATTACTTTTGTATATTAATAGTGATTACTAATTGAATTTTAAAATATTTTGTGATATATTTTTTATAGAGTAGTAAAATACTCGGATTAAGAATCTTTTTTTGCAAAAAAAGATTGGTTAATAATTAATTATTAAAGAAAGAGGGAAAAAATGAAAAAGCGTTGGAAATTAATTAGTTTATTTGCAGTTTTATTTACTTTAATTTCTGTTACATGTTTTGTATTTGCAGAAAGTGCAAATAGGTTCTATTTGGAATTAGAGTCAAGTGGAGATGTGACTGATTTAAAAAATTTAAAACATGGCGATGAAATTAAATTAAATGTAATGATGGATGCAAAAGATTGGACAGCAAACGGATTAAAAGTATCATATGATCCAGAAGTTTTTGAATTTGTAGAATCTAAGAAAAATCTTGACCCTTCATTTACAGAAGATTATACAAGTTCCTTAAATCCAAAACCAAAAACTGATGGAGAGGTAGAATTTATAAATTTTGCCACTACGCTTAATGAAATGGCTTTAGGAAGCGGAACATATAGTCAAGATTACAAAGGTAGTGTAGGTTCAATTACATTAAGAGTAAAAGATACTGCAAGTGGTGATTATAAAATTTCACTTCAAGTAACTGAATTTACAAAATTAACTAAACTTGGTGAAGGAGGAACTTCATCAACTTATGATCCAATTGAAGATTATACAGCGGAAAATGCTGAATTATTTGTAAAAGTACCTGTATCTAGTATCAATTTAACTAATGATAGTTTAGATATAGTTAAAGGACAAGTTGCATATGTAGATGTAATACCAAATCCTTTAAATACAACCGATGCTAAGAGTTTAAGTACTAGTGTTTCTCAAGGAGATGATGTTGTTAGTGTTACTAATAATGGTCTTGTTGAAGAAGAAAATCATGATGTTGTAATCGAAGGATTAAAAACAGGAACATCAAAAATTCAAGTTAATGCATATGGACAAACTAAAGAATTAACTGTAAATGTTACAACACCATTACAAAGAATTAGTTTTGCTGATACTGATGTAATGCTTAGTGGTGTAGATGCAGAAAAAACATTAACTCCAATATTTGATCCTGTTGATGCAGATAATCAATCACTTAAGTGGACTAGTAGTGTAGATAATGTTGCAACTGTTGATCAAAGCGGTAAAGTAGTCGCTAAAAATATTGGTACAACAGTAATAAAAGCTGAATCACAAGAAAATCCAGAAATATCTGCTTCAGTTACTGTTAGAGTTGTTATACCTGTAACAAGTGTTACAATAGATCAAACTAAACGTGAGTTAAATAAAGGTGGAGAAACTGATATTAGTTTAGAGTATACTCCAAAAGAAGCTAAACCAACAATAACTTGGAGAAGTGAACAAGATTCAATTGCAACAGTTGATGACAATGGTCATGTTAAAGCTGTTTCTGGTGGAGATACTAATGTAGTAGTTACATTAACAGATTGTACTGCACAAAGTGGTGAAACTTGTACATATACTATTCCTATACATGTTGAAGTACCATTAGAAGATATTAAAATAATGGATAATGGTGAAGAAGTTTCAAATATAGAATTATATATAAATCAATCAACAAATAAATTAAATGTAGTTTTAGAACCAGCTGATACTACTATAGCAGATAAAACTGTTACATGGACAAGTAGTGCTGATCAATATGTATCAGTAGATGATGGTGTAATAAAAGCATTACAAGCTACAAGTGATCCTGTAACAATTACTGCACAAGTTGGAAGCGTTCAGAAGACAGTAAGCGTTGTAGTAAAAACTCCTGTTAATGGTGAATCAGGATATATTTCTCCAAATACAGAAGTTACTTTAGAAAAAGTATGTGATAGTTCAAAATCAAATTGCGAAAAACAATTTCAAGTATTATTTACTCCTTTAGGAGCTGATGAAGTACCTGTTATAAATTGGGAAAGTACTAATACTAGTGTTGCAACCGTTGATAAGAATGGAAAAGTTGTAGCAGTTGGAGTAGGAGATACTGATATAAATGCATCTTATCAAACTGTAGATGGAACTAACAAGACATTAACCGCTAAAGTTCATGTTATTGTTCCATTAGAATCAATAACTTTTGAAAAATCAAATATAACAGTACATAGAAATGATGATCCAATAAATATCCCAGATATTACTATCGCACCTAAAGAAGCATCTCAAGTAATAGATGGAAAAGTTCACGTATATACAAAAGACGATATTACTTATAATGTTACTGATAATACAGTAGCAAAATATGAAAATGGTAAAATATCTGGGTTAAAAATTGATACAACTACATTAAAAGCAACACTTGGAGACAAAGAAGCTGAATTAACAGTTAAAGTTGATGCTCCAATTAAATCAGTTAAGATTACTAATGATGGCGATGAAGTTGAAGAAATAGATATGAATCGTGACGATGTTGCAAATTTAGGTGTAATAATTGATCCGAGTGATACAACTGATGATACGACTGTAACATGGACTGTTTCTGGTAACGAAAAAAATGTTATCGATTTAAGTACTTCAGGAACAGTAACTGCAAAAAATAAAGGAACTGTTACTGTAACTGCAACAGTAGCTGGTGTTAAAAAGTCAATTACAATAAATGTTTCAGTACCTGTTACATCATTTACTGCAACTGAAAGCGATATAACAATGTATAAAGGAGAAGCTAATAAAAAGCTAATCGGTTATACTATATTGCCAGAAGATGCTGACGATGATAAAAAAGAAATAACTTGGGAAATAGATGATGATTCTGTTGTAAAAATAGAAAATGGATATCTAATAGGACTTAAAGCAGGTAATACTCAAGTTACAGGAACATTAAGTGATGGTAAGAGTATTACAATTAATGTAACTGTAAATATAATTCCATTAGATGATATTGAAGTAAATATTGATGATGAAATACTTAAAGGACATGATCAATCAATAGTAATAACTCCAGATCCTATTGATTCAACAGAACTTGAAAATATTAAATATGAAAGTAGCGATGAAGATATATTTGAAGTATCTGAGAATGGTGTAATACGTGGTAAAAAAGCAGGAACTGCTACATTAACTATTACTGTAGGCGATATAGTTAAAAAGATAGAAATTACTATTAAAGAAATTAAAGCAGAAAGCATTACAGCTAAAGTAGAAAAGGATGTATTATCAATTGGTGAAGAACTTCCAATAGATGTTATTATAAATCCTACTAATTCAACTGATGAATTAACTTATACTTATAAATCAAGTGATGAATCAATTTTAACAGTAGATGAATTAGGTGTTATTAAGGCAATAAAAGCTGGTAAAGCAACTATTACTGTAACAGCAAGCAATGGTCTAACTTCTTCAGTAGAAATTACAGTAATGGCAGAACAAAGTAATGTTCCTACATTACCACAAACAAATATAGCATCTGTAGTTCCAAATATAATTATTTCTATTATTTCTTTAATCGGAATATTATTTATCGGATATAAAAAATATAGTATGAGGTAATGAATGAAAAAGGTGTTGTTAATATTATTAAGCATCTTTTTCTTTTGCACTTCTAATGTTTATGCTTTAACTAAAATATCTTTAACAGAAGAAAAAAGAACTAGTGACATTGTCACTTTTAATGTTACTTTAGAAGATAATCCAGGATTTAAAACTTTTGGATTAAAAATACGTTATGATACTAAAAAATTAGAATATATTGATTCTTCTTTATTAGCATTTAAAGATGCTGATTTAAAAGATATAGTTATAAATGATAAAAAGATAATTTCTTTATACGCTATATCTATTGAAAAACTATTAAAAGATAATGGAAGTATTGCTCAAATTAATTTTAAATTAAAAGATAATACATTAGATAATGCAATAGAATTTAAAATAACAGATTTTAAAGATGATAATACTGATTTAGAATATGAAAAGGTAAATAATAATGTTTTTGAAGAAGAAGTAAATTTAGAAACTTCTAAAACATTAACTTTAGATAATAAAGAAAATAAATGGATTAGTTCTAATGAAGATATAGCAAGTATAGATAGTAATGGAAAAATAAAATTTAAAAATAATGGTAACGTAACTTTTTCTCAAATAGATAAAAATGGAAATGTTATAGAAACTATTCAATATAATGTAAAAAAAGAGCATAAAAAAAATTATATAGTAATAATAATAGTATCATCAATTATTATATTAATTTTAGCAGTATATATTATCAAAAGAGTTAAAAAGAAAAAATAACTCTTTTTTTATGTTGTATTATTAATATTTATGATATAATTAAATTATTATAGGGGTGACTAATATGAATAAAAAAGGTCAAGCATTAGTAGAGTTTATAATAATACTTCCTATATTAATATTTATGTTATTTGCTATAATTGATTTTGGTATGATTACTTATAATAAAAATCGAATGGAAAGTTTAATAGATGATATAAAAGAAATGTATCAAAAAGAAGAAAGTGATGATACCATAAATAAATTTATAAAAGAAAATATAGATGGAGTAAAAGTTACGATAGAACAAAAAGATAAATATATATATATCGATTTAACTAAGACGTATAAGTTTTTAACTCCAGGTATGGAATTATTAATGAAAGATTATAAAATAGATATAGAAAGGACTGTTTATAATGGATAAAAGAGGTAGTGCAAAAGGAGTATTTATAGTTTTTATACCATTTTTCTTAATATTTTTTGCAATTGCAATTGATACAGGAATTAGTATGTATCAAAATAAAAAACTAAAAGAAGATACAGAAATGATTATTACGGATGTAGTATCTAGACCAGATATGCATTATACAGAATATGAAGATGAAATAACTAGATTATTTGAAAGATATAATTATCAAACTGATGATTTAGTTATAATGGTTACTGATAAAACCGTTTATGTAGAAAATGGAAAAAGGTATTCAGGAATATTCTCTTCAATCTTTTATAAAAGTCATGAAGATAATCAAATAGTAAAAAAACTATTAGGTGTTCCATTTAAAATAAGTCAAAATAGTAAAGCTTTTGTAAAAATTGAAGCGACTTATCAAGATCATAAAATTATAAGTTTTGAAGAAGTAGAAAGGTGATTCTATGGCTTTAAAAAAGGGAAACATTTTATGTTGTTTTGGCGTAAAGGGTGGCATTGGCAAAAGTATCTTAACTTTAAATTTAGCGGGTATCAGTTCTAATTTAAAGAAAAAAGTACTAATTATAGATATGGATTTATATGGTGGATCTATATCAGTATCACTTAATAAAGATTCTAAAAAAACTATATATAATTTTGTTGATGATTATAATAATCATAGATATTCTTCTATTAGTGAATATGTAACAAAATATAATGAATATATAGATTTTATTTCATGTCCAAAAGACCCTAGAAAAGCAAATAAAATTGATGGTAAATATATAGATATTTTATTAGATAAAGTAAAGTTTAATTATGATTTAGTTATTATTGATACTAATCATATTTTAGATGAAGTTAATTTAAGTATATTAGATAAAAGTGATTCTATTTTATTTATTGTTTCTAATGATATTTTTGATTTAAAAAATATGAAGAGTTTGCTAAGTATTTTTAAAGATTTAGAAATAGATAATTATAAATTACTTTTAAATCAAAGCTTTAGAAATAATAGAGAGTACTTTAGTTTATATGATATTAGAAATATATTAAAATCTAATATTGATTACGTTATTAGTGAAAAATTTTATATAAAGAATATTGATAATTATATAATGGATGGAAATATTGTAACTTTAGATAAAAAATATATTAATACTAGTGATTATAAAATATTAGAATCTATTGTTATAGATAATTTAGGTGATAATTATGAAGAAAAGTTTAATTGAAGCTTTTGATATAGAATTAAAAACAGAAAAAGATTCTGTATTAAATGATTATGATATATTTCCAGATAAAAATTTATTAGAAACTTTAAGAAGTAAAATAATAGAAAATATAATTGATAAAGAAATACCTAATAATCGTAAATTAAGTGATTTTATTGATGAAGAAATAGATAAATGTATAGAAAACTATGATTTAACTAATTTACAAAGAAGTCATATATTTAATATGATTGAAGATGAAATAAATGGTAAAGGACCTTTAGGAGAACTATTAAAAGATAAAAATATTACAGAAATAATGGTAAATGGTCCTAAAGATATTTATGTTGAAATAGATGGAAGAATAATAAAAGATGATAGTGTATCTTTTATTAATGATGAACATATAGTAAGAACAATTCAAAGATTAATACAACCACTTGGTAGAACAATCGACAGCTCTAATCCAATGATAGATTCAAGATTAGAGGATGGTTCAAGAATTAATGCAGTTATTCCTCCTTTAAGTATAAAAGGTCCTGTAATAACAATTAGAAAATTCAAAAGCGATATGAGTTCAATTGATGAATTATTACGTATTGGTACTCTTACTCCATATATGGCAACTTTTTTAGAAGCCTGTGTTCAAGGAAAACTAAATATGATTGTCTGTGGAGGAACAGGTAGTGGTAAAACTACATTATTAAATATATTAAGTGGTTTTATTGATAACGATGAAAGAATTATTACTATAGAAGATGCCGCTGAATTAAGATTGAAACAAAACCATGTAATATCTCTTGAAACAAGATTAGTAAATTATGAAATAGGTAATGAAGTTACAATAAGAGATTTAGTAATTAATGCATTACGTATGAGACCTGATAGAATTATCGTAGGAGAATGTCGTGGTAAAGAAGCTTTTGATATGTTACAAGCTATGAATACAGGTCATGATGGTTCTCTTACTACATTGCATGCAAATGGAAGTATAGATGCTTTAAATAGGCTAGAAACTATGGTATTAATGAGCGGGTTAGAAATACCTATAAAAGCTATTAGAGAATATATTGATAGTGCAATTGATGTTGTAATTTGTATTGAAAGAATGGCTGATGGTAAAAGAAAAATAACTGATATAAGTGAACTTGTTGGTTTAAATCATGGAGAAATTACATTAGAACCTATATTTAAATTTACTCAACATGGTATAACACCTTCTGGTAATATAGATGGAGAATTTGAACTCGTAAAAAGAAAACCAAAAGTGTATGATAAATTAATATCAAGAGGTATTAAAAGTATAGAAGATATATTTAAAGACTTTTAATAGAAGGGAAGTGATTATATGAATCTTAAAATATTTATGATAATAGTAATAATATTAAGTTTATTATTAGTATTTTTAATTATAAAATTCATATTAGATATGTTTAGAGATTCATATATAGAAAATCGTTTTTCTCCTTATTCTTTAAATAGTTCAAAATATTCATATACTCCTTTTTTTGAAAAAATTTATTCATATATTTTTAAAGTAATAAAAAGAATTAGTGCTTTATGTAAAAAAAGCGTTGTTCTTAAAAAATATAGTGAAAAATATGAAAAATATATTAGATATGAACAAAGACAAAATATAGAAGCTATAGATTATATAGGATTTAAGATATTTATAAGTATGCTAACAGGATTATTTTATATTTTAGCATCTACTTTAAGATTAAAATTTAATTTTGCATTTTTAATATTATTTATTATTTTAGGATTTTTTATAGTAGATATATATTTTATGATAGAATATAAAATAAGAACTAAAAATATAGAAGATAACTTATTAAGTGCGATTATTATAATGAATAATTCTTTTAAAAGTAATATGAATATAATACAAGCTATTGACATTGTAAAAAGTGAATTAGTTGGACCTATAAGTGATGAGTTTAAAAAAATAAGTATGGATATCTCATATGGTTTAACATTAGAAAAGGCTTTTGATCGTTTTTATAGAAGAATAAATGTAGAAGAAGTAAAATATATTACTTCTAGTTTATCTTTAATAAATAAAACAGGTGGAAATATAGTAAAAGTATTTGGTAGTATAGAAAAGAATTTTTATGATAAGAAAAAAATAAAAGAAGAAATGACTTCCTTAGTAAGTAGTAGTATATTTATGTTTATAATTTTAGTAATGTTACCAATAGTTTTAACAATAGTTTTGTTTTTTCTTAACCCAGAATATTTTAAACCACTTCTTGAAACAGGAATAGGTAAAGTTGTTATACTATTTATAATAATATTATATGTAATATATATATTTATAGTATCTAAAATAATGAAGGTGGATATGGATGACTGATAATTTTTATAGTAAAGTTTATAGAAAAAAAACCTTAAAAAGAATATATAAAAAATATAAATTATTAGGTAAAGATGCTAAATTAAATTATATTTCTTTTATGAATATAAGAGTTATATTAACTTTCTTATTATTTATAATTTTATTCTTTAAATCTAAAGGCTATATTTATGTTCCATTAATAACAATATTATTTTATTTCGCTTTTGAAAATATTTTAGATTACAAAATAAAAAAAAGAGCAAGTAGATTAAACTATCAAGCGATATTTTATTTCCAAGTACTAGTTTTATCATTAGAAAGTGGAAGAACTTTAAGAAGTGCAATAGAATTAACAAGTCAAAATATAGATAATGAAATAAGTGAAGAATTTAAAAAAACATTACATGAAGTTGATTTAGGTAAAAGCTTAACAAACGCTTTAGAAGATATGAAAGAACGAATACCAAGTGAAGAAATTAATACAGTATTATTAAATATTACTCAATCTACTATATTTGGTAATAATATTATAGAATCATTAAATAATCAAATTGAATACTTAAGAGATAAGAAATTATTAAATATAAGAGCTAGAATAAATAAAATGCCTTTAAAAATAAGTATTGTTTCTGTATTCTTTATAATACCAATTATAATGTTATTAGTATTGGGACCTGTTATTATAGAATTTATATTAACTAAGTAAATATTTACATAAAAGAAATACATATATATTTAAAATGTATTTTTTTTATGATATACTTTTTATGGTGAAAATATGAGGCAAAACTTTAGAAATATGGATAAACTTCTATTTTTTTTAACTGTATTATATACTATCATTGGATTAGTTATGCTTTTTAGTGCCTCTAGTATGACTGCAGTATTGCAATATGGATATAGTGAATCTTACTTTTTTATAAGACAATTAGCATTTTTTATAATAGCGTATTTTATAGGCTTTATAATATTATTAGTTCCATATCGGTTAATAAAAGCCGCTAAAACTACGGGAAAGATAGTAGCTTTTTCTGCAATTGTTTTGCTAATATTGACATTAGCTTGTGGAACAGAAATAAATGGAGTTACTAGTTGGTTAGATTTAGGTTTTATATCCATTCAACCTAGTGAATTTGCAAAAACATTAATAATTCTTGCAATAGCTTTTAGTTTTAATAATCCTAAAAAAATGTCACAAGGATATAAATTTTTAATGCCTTTTGTATATGGAGTTATATGTGTTGGACTTATAGCAGGACAACCTGATTTTGGAACTGCTATGATTTTGGGAATAATATGCTTTTTATTGTTTTTAAGTGTACCTTTAAAAAATAATAAATTTGCTAAATTAAAAATATTAGCTGGTGCTTTTGCAGTTATATTTGCGTGTTTATTTTTCTTTGGTGGTGAAATATTAAAAAATACTAACTTATTAAATGAAGAACAATTAAGTAGATTAACATATGCTAATCCATGTACTAGATATAGCGACAAAACAGGTTATCAAGTATGTAATGGATATATAGCGATTAACAATGGTGGATTATTTGGTGTTGGACTAGGAAATAGCACTCAAAAATACTTATATTTACCAGAAGCCTATACAGACTTTATTTTCCCTATAATTACAGAAGAATTAGGAAGTGTCGCTGCATCTTTAATTATTATTGGTTTTATAGTAATACTTTATAGATTATTAAAAATTGCAAGACAAAGTGAAACGTTAACAGGATCTATGATAGCTTATGGAACATTCGCTTTAATATTAGCACATCTTTTAATAAATTTATTAGGAGTACTAGCAATAATACCACTAACAGGTGTACCTTTACCATTTTTAAGTAGTGGTGGAAGCTTTAATTTAAATGTTATTTTATTAATTTTTATGTCAGAAAGAGTTTGTATTGAATCAAAAAATAAAAAATTAAAAAAGGCTATCGCTAACTTATAATTTTAAAAAAATTATTTGTTTATATTGAATTTTGAGAACTAATGTTATATACTATAAAAGGAAAGTAGGATATCATAATGAGTCAAACAAAAAAGATATATTTTTTATCGGCAATTGTATTAATTATTGGTTGTTATGCTTTAAATTTAAGCTATAGTTTGTTTGTACAAACAGAAGAGAAAAATGTTGTAGACTCATCTGTAGCTGGTATAAGTTATACATTAAAACAAAATACATTTGCAATTGATGCAAATAGTACTAAGATAATAAATTTAGAAATTACTAATACTAGTGATACTAATATAAATTTTGGTATTTTAGCTAATTCTGATAAATCTAATTATAAAGTATATGCTGTTAAAGATAATCAAATATATGGTACTCTAGAACCAAAAGAAAATAAAACAATATTTTTAGCAGTTCAAAACAACAATGAAGAATGTATTACGATAAAATTTAATGTATATTATAACTATACTACAGTTAATTTTGATAAAGAAACATATTTTACTAAAGCAAATATTGATATAGATAATCCTTATGATTACGAATTTCCTATCGCTATTAAAGATAAAATTATAAATTTAGCAACTAATAATATAGATTCGTTAAGAACAACATTAATAAATGAAAATATTGAAAATAATGATAGACTTTTAAAAACAATAGAATTGGATGATAAAGTTTCTTATTATTTTAGTGGTGATGTTTTAGATAATTATATGACTTATAATAATTCTTGTTATAGAATAGTTAGTATAGATTATGATGGTAATATTAAAATGACTATGGAAAGCGATGCTCCTTGTAGTAAAGATATGACGGTAAGTCCATTTATTAAAAAAGATGAAACTGTAATAGATTCTGCATTTGGAGAAACTAGTGATTTTTCTAAATCATTAATTAAAAATTATTTAGATGAATGGTTTAATAATAGTGGTATTAATAAAGATGAAGTAGTACTTAATAATTGGTGTCTTGATTCTAAAATAGATAATAAAGAGTGTAATAATAAGTATGAAAGTTATGTTGGATTATTAACTTATGATGATATTAATAATTCGATTTATACAAATAATGAAGATAAAATTACTTATTTAAATACTAATGATATTTGGTGGACATTAACACAATTAGATAATCAAATTTATACAAATGATTTATCACTTAACGATATTAATAAAACTTATAAAATACGACCTACTATTTTAATTAAGGGAGATATTTTAGTTAAAGGTGATGGTACTAAAACTAATCCTTATATTATTGATGATTCATTATCTAATAAGACTACTTGCGATGTTATTATCGAAGAGTAGTCTTTTTTTGACAAAATAATATTAGTTTGGTAAAATAGCAACCGTAAAAGAAGTGTTTTTATGTATAGATTAATTTCGCTAGAGACAATGGAAGATGTATTTATATCTGAAAATTATAGTGATAATATAGATATTACTATAAATGATAAAGTAATAAAAATTCCAAGTAAATTTGCAGGACATAATTTATTAATTTTTTTAGATGACTATATTTATTATATAGATGTATTGCTATTAAAAAAGAAATTTCATTATGAGGTTTATGATATATCAAAAGAAGAAGCTTTTAAAAAATATTATGAAGCTCGTAATAGAAAGCATTTAAAAGAAATATTAGGTACTAATAATAACGACTTATTTGAAAAAGATGAATTAATAACAATGGAAGATAAATTTATACAATTATGTTTAGATACTTTACTTAGATATAGGGAATACGTTACAAATGAAAATATGTTATTTAATTATATGAAAGATTATATATTTATTTTAGCTTATTGGGGAGATAACTTTATTAATAGTGCTAAATATTTTAATTTTCCTATAGAAGTAAAAGAATCATTTATAGCATTTAAAAGAGAATATCCTCATTTAAATATATCTCATTTAATAAAAAAATGTTTATTAAATAATATAAATTATAAAGTAGGTTTCTTTACTTTAAATAAAAAAGATAAATTAGTAGAAGAATTTACTAAGATGATATTTATGGAAGAATACTTAAGAGGAAAAAAGATAATGAAATATGAATTGAAACCTAATAATAATTTAATTCTTGACTAAAATTAATAATTAAAGTAGAATGTATATATATTCTTGTTTAAAGAAGAGTAAAATATTATATTTATTTAGAGAAGACTTGATTGGTGAAAAAGTTTATAAATTAATATTTGAAGACACTTTGATATAACAAGATCGCATTTATCATGCGTTATCATTAAAGAGAGTACACTTGTAAAGTAAGGTGGCACCGCGGATTTGATATTCGTCCTTACATTATATGAGTGTTTTTTTAATTTAGGAGGAATAATTATGATAGCAAAACCAAAGGGAACAAATGATATTTATGGATTAGATGCCAAAAAAAGAAAGTATGTATTTGAAGTAATAGATGCAATATGTGAAAAATACAATTATGTTTATATGGAAACTCCAATATTTGAATCTAGTGAATTATTTCATAGAAGTGTAGGTGAAACATCTGATATTGTTACAAAAGAAACATATGATTTTAAAGATAGATCAGATAGAAATTTAACTTTAAGACCAGAAGGCACAGCAGGAATTATTAGAAGTTTTATAGAAAATAAAATGTATGGTAATTTAACTGAACCTGTAAAAGTTTATTACAATGGGCCTATGTTTAGATATGAAAGACCACAAAGTGGGAGAAGTAGACAATTTACTCAATTTGGCTTTGAATTAATAGGTACAGATGATGTTTTAAGTGATGCAGAGGCAATTAGTCTTGCATATAATACATATCGTTTATTAGGATTAGATGTTGTAGTAGAAATAAATTCATTAGGTGATAAAGAATCAAGAGATCGTTATAGAAAAGCTTTAATTGATTATTTCAGTCCTAATATTGATTCTTTATGTGAAGATTGTAGAGATAGGCTTTTAAAAAATCCTCTTAGAATATTAGATTGTAAAGTAGATAAAGATAATGGATTAATGAAAAATGCTCCATCTACATTAGATTATTTAAATGAAGAAAGTAAATCTAGATATGAAAAATTAAAAGAATATTTAGATTTAATGGATATTAATTATAAAGAAAATACAAAATTAGTAAGAGGTTTAGATTACTATAATCATATAGTTTTTGAAATAATATCAACAAGCGATAAATTACCTTCTAAAATAGCCTTAGGTGGTGGTGGAAGATATAATGGATTAGTAAGTGAATTAGGTGGTCCAGAAACACCTGGTGTAGGTTTTGCAATGGGAATTGAAAGAACTTTACAAGTAATGGATGAATTAGAAGTTAATTTTGATATAAAAGATAATATTGATATTTATATAATGTATGGTAACGATAATGAGAAAGATACTGCATGTTATTTATTACAAGAATTAAGAATGAATGGATTTATAGCAGAAACTGATTATATGAATAAGTCTTTTAAAAATCAATTTAAGTCAAGTGATAGATATAAAGCTAAATATTTAATTATTATGAATGATGAAAATTTAAAAGATTATAAAGTATGTGTTAAAGATAATAGTACTAAAGAAGAAGAAATAGTTAATATAAATGATTTAGTTGATTATTTTGATATGCATATTTAGAGGTGAGGTTATGAAAAAAGTTTTTAATACAGATATTAATGAAAACAATATTAATGAAGTTGTTGAATTAATAGGTTGGGTTTCTAAAATAAGAAACTTAGGTGGATTAATTTTTATTGATTTAAGAGATAGAAGCGGAATAATACAATTAGTTGTTAATCCTGAAAATAATTATTATAAATTAGCAGAAAGTTTAAAAAACGAATATATTATAAAAATAGTAGGAAAAGTTGTAGAAAGAATTACTGAAAATACTAAAATAAAAACAGGTAAAATTGAAGTAATAGTAGATACATTAGAAATTATTAATAGTAGCTCCGAAGTACCTTTTCAATTAACAGATGATACAAATGCTTTAGAAGAAACAAGATTAAAATATAGATATTTAGATATAAGAAGAAACAAATTATTTTCTAATTTAGAATTAAGACATAAAATAACTATGTCTATAAGAAAATATTTAGATGAATTATCATTCTTAGAAATAGAAACTCCTATATTATGTAAAAGTACTCCTGAAGGAGCAAGAGACTATTTAGTTCCATCAAGAGTGTTTAAAGGTAATTTTTTTGCATTACCACAATCACCACAATTATATAAACAACTTTTAATGGTAGGTGGTATAGAAAGATATTTTCAAATCGCTAAATGTTTTAGAGATGAAGATTTAAGAGCAGATAGACAACCTGAATTTACTCAAGTTGATGTAGAAATGAGTTTCGTAGATGAAAATGATGTTATGACTCTTGCAGAAAATTTAGTTTCTAATGTATTTAAAGAAACTAAAAATATAGATATAAAAGTTCCTTTATTAAGAATGAAATATGATGATGCAATAAATATGTATGGAACAGATAAACCTGATTTAAGATTCGATATGCATATTATGGATATAACTCATATATTTGAAAAAACAGAATGTCCATTATTTAAAAATGTATTATCTAATAATGGGATTATAAATGCTATAGTTGCAAGAGGATTAGCTAGCAATTATTCAAGAAAAGAATTAGATAATTATAAAGATTTTGTAAGTACTTATAAAGCGAAATCTTTAGCTTATATTAAAGTAGAAGATGAATTAAAAGGAAGTATTGTAAAAAACTTAAAAGATAAAGAAATAGATGAATTAAAAGAAGAGTTGTCTTTAAATACTAACGATTTAGTATTTATTATAGCAGATGATAAAAAGATAGTTAAAACAGCATTAGGTGCTTTAAGAATAAAAATAGCACATGATAATTCATTAATAAAAGAAAATGATTATAAACTTCTTTGGGTAACA
Organism: uncultured Bacilli bacterium; assembly: GCA_947632375.1. Classification (GTDB taxonomy): domain Bacteria; phylum Bacillota_I; class Bacilli_A; order RF39; family UBA660; genus UMGS1124. Next base: position 109 of record CANRPF010000021.1, on the reverse strand, counting down.
GATTTTCCATCATTTGAATGGAGTGAAGAAGAAAAGAGATTTGTAGCATGTCATCATCCATTTACAGCACCAAAAGACGAGGATATAGATAAATTAATAGATGATAAAG
>CANRPF010000020.1 GCA_947632375.1 uncultured Bacilli bacterium | reverse complement strand
ACTGATTTTCAGAGAAATTGGAATAAAGAGGGAAAAAATGTAATAGCTTTACTAAGAGAAAATATTTTTGATGCATTAAAAAATGTAAAAATTTCTAAAAAAGATATTATAAAATTAAATAAAGAAAATAGAATTGCAATATTTGTGGGAAATTTTATTTCTGAAAATTATATAAACCAAGGACATCTAGGCGCATTATTAACAGAAGTAGATGAATGTTTCTATGGTGTGCCTTCAGCAAGATATGAAGCGGCATGTGCTTCTGGATCAGTTGCAATAGACTCTGCTTCTAGTAAAATTAAAGATGGAACATATGATGTAGCAATAGTAATAGGTTTTGAAATGATGAAAACAGTAGATTCGAAAATTGGAGGAGATTTTTTAGGTAAAGCATCATATTATGAAGAAGAAGCTAGAGATATAGATTTTCCATTTCCAAAATTATTTGCTAAATTGGCAGAAGAAATAATTGATAAATATCAATTAGAGGAAAAAAGATTTATGAATAATCTTTCAAAAATTTCATATATAAATTATTGTAATGCAAAGAGAAATGGTTTAGCTCAAACTAGAAATTGGTATATGGATGAAAAACAAACAATTGAAAGAGGGACAGAAACAAATCCTATAATAGGTGGAAAATTGGCTGTGACAGATTGCTCACAAGTAACAGATGGTGCTACTACAGTAGTATTATGTTCTAAAGATTTTAATAAAAATCATACAAAAAAATCAGATATTATTATAAAAGGTTTTGGACATAGAGTTGCACCAATGATATTTGAAAAGAAAATGGATGAGGCAAGAAAAAGCAAATATATCCTACCATGGACAAGACAAGCTTGTGAAGATGCATATAATAGAGCAAACTTAACGGTTGAAGATATAGATGTATTTGAAACTCATGATTGTTTTACATCTAGTGAATATGCAGCAATATCATGTTTTGGAATTACAGAACCTGGAAAAGAATATGAAGCAATAGAAAATGGAGATATAAGTTTTAAAGGAAAAAAACCAATAAATCCAAGTGGAGGTTTAATAGGCTGTGGACATCCTGTAGGAGCATCTGGAGTAAGAATGATGTTGGATTTATATAAGCAAGTAACAAATACAGCAGGTGATTACCAAGTGGAAAATGTAAAAAATGCAATGATGCTAAATATTGGAGGGTCTGCTACTACAAATTATGCATATATAATTGGAAAAGAATAGATATAATTAATTATTTGTTGGCAAGGCTTTTCAAAATTATAGTGAAGTTATAGCAAAAAGTAACGAAAGATATCCTAGAAGGAGAAATTAAATGAAAATTAGTGCAATAATACCAGTTTATAATGCAGAAAAATATTTGGACAGACTATTAACTTCTATACAGCAACAGACATATAATAATTATGAAGTAATAATAGTAAATGATGGTTCTACTGATAAGAGTTTAGAGGTTATAAATAAATATAAAAATTTAAAAATGAGATGTATAACAATTGAAAATTCCGGACCGGGTGTAGCTAGGAAAGAAGGATTCAAAATGGCAACTGGAGATTTATTATTTTTTATTGATAGTGATGATTTTTTACCTAGTGAATTTGTATTTGAAAAAATAAATAAAATATATCAGGAAAGTAAATTTGATATATTGTTTTTCTGTTGTAAATTAAAAAATAATGAAAAGGAGATAGTGAGTGCTCCAATTAAATGTAAGAATAAAGAAAAATTAAAAGATGGTATGTATAATAGTGAATATTTAAAAAATCATACAATATGGTTAGGCTTATGGAGTAAAGTTTTTGTAAGAGAAAAAATGGCAATTGATAATTTTTGTGATTCAAATAATTATGAAGATGCATATACGCTATATACATATTTAAACAATTGCAATAACTTTTATTTTACTAATGAAGTGTTTTATTATTCAGATAGAGATGTTTCTAATTCAATTTCCAAAAGAATTGATACAAAAAAGATATTTAGGACAGTGGAAAATTTAAAGGAAATTTATAAAAAAACTAATTATAAATTGATATTTTCAAAAGTTATTTATGATTATTATATTTATACAAGAAAAATGATTGATAAATCAAAAACAAATGCAGAAAGTAAAGAAGAAAAAGTAAAGCAAATAAATAAGGTAAAAGAATTAAAAAAATTATATAAAAGGAGAGATTTATTTAAAATATTTTATTCACTTAAAGAAATTATAAAATATTTTTATTTCAAGATAGAAGGATATTAAAAAATAATTACGAGGTGAAAAATGAAAGTTGGAATAATAACAATAAATGATAATACTAATTACGGAAATAGATTACAAAATTATGCTGTTCAGAGAATTTTGGAAGAAAATGGAATTCAAGCAGAAACCATAAGAAATAAAGTTAATCCAAGTACGACTGCAAGTAATAAGACAATATTCCAAAAAATTAAAGGAAAAATAAATAATATAATATATAAAAAGAAAATGCAATATAAAATACAGAAATTTGAAGAATTTAATAATAGATATATCAATGCTACCAATTATATAATAACTCAAGATAATATAAAAAAAGGATTAAACGATGAATATGATTACTTTATAGTGGGTAGTGATCAAGTGTGGAATCCAAATTGGCGATTAAGTAATATTGATTTATTAAGTTTTGTGGAAAGTAAAAAACGTATTGCATTTTCTGCAAGTTTTGGTGTAGAAGAAATACCTAGTGAAAAAAAAGATGAAGTAGCACGAGAATTGAAAAAATTTAAAGTTATATCTGTTCGTGAAGATAGGGGAAAAGAAATAGCACAAGAATTGACAAAAAGAGATGATGTTGAAGTACTTATAGATCCTACAATGATGCTTACTAAAGAGCAATGGAATCAAATAATAGAAAAGCCAAAACAATTAAAATATCAAAGATATATTTTGCTGTATTTTTTAGGAGAAATGTCAAAAGATATAAAGAAGAAAATAAATAGAATAGCTAAAGAAAACGATTGCAAAGTAGTAAATATTTTAGATAAAAGAAGTAAATTTTATGGTATTAGTCCTAGTGAATTTGTATACTTAGAAAAAAATGCTTTTCTCGTATGTACAGATTCTTTTCATGCATCTGTATTTGCAATTTTATTTGATACATCATTTATAATATTTAATAGAAAAGGTAGTATATCAAATATGAACTCTAGAATTGATACACTTTTAAATAAATTAAAATTGCAGAATAGAAGGTATGATGGAAAAATCACCAATAAAAATTTAGAACATGACTATACAAAAAGTTATGTTATATTAGAAGAGGAAAGAAAAAAAGCATTGAGCTTTTTAAAAAATTCTATAACTTAAATAATTATAAATACAAAGCTATAAGAAAAATGAAAAAATATGTTATAATGTAATTAATTATAACATATTTTTATGGGATAATAATTTATTGTTTATAAGATTATACTACAATTTTACATATTAAGTATTTTTCAATTTTAAAATTTCCCAATGATGATTTGAGATTTGTTCTTCTTTAGGTGGTAACTTCATATAATCACCATATAGTTCTTTCAAGTATTTATCATAATTTTCAATAATCGTAAACTTTTTATTTTCAAATTCTGTGTATATAATTTTCTCCAAAAAATTATTAGGATATATAATATTTCTTTTGATAGTTGTTTCTGTAACTAAGAGCCCAAGGTTGTTGCAATTAGGAGTATCTTTATATTTTTTTACAAGAGTATTGAATTTTAAAAGTAAATGTCTTGAACTAATAGGTGTAAGAAAAAATAATAATATTTTCTTTATAATTTTTTTAAAATTGTTACTAGTAGTTGATGTACCGAATAGTTTTAACAAATATAAATTTCTTATTATCTTTAATTTATTAAAATATTTTTTTCTTTCTTGTTCATCATTTGGTATATTGTCAAGTGGAAATATATCAACAAATACTCCGTAATCCTTTGTTGGCTTTAAATTTTTTTCTTGAGCTTCAGTTTTTAATGATACTACCTTAGCATAAGGCCACCAATAATCGTTTTGAATTTCACATGATAGATATTTTATGTCTTTATAATTTTGTGATGTCATTATATCTTTGAACTTTTCATAGTCTTTTCTTGACATAATTATATCAATATCATCATCCCAAGGTATAAATCCTTTATGTCTAATTGCACCAATTACACTACCTGCAGCTAATGAATAGGTAATATTATTATTTTTACAGATTTTATCTATCTTAGATAGGATTTCGATTTCTATCTTTTGAATTTCTTTTAAACTTAATTTTTCCATAGTTATTACATCCTTTTTTATTTTTTTTTAGTCTATTATGAGTAATTAATTATTGTAGCATTAAAAGTATTTTATCATTTTTTATTATGCATTTCAATATATTTTATATATTTTATATGTTTTATATGTTTGACAAACCTACAAGAAAAATAAAACAAATTGCTATTTTTTGTTGACTCAAATAGTATTTTAGATATATAATATATAGGAATGTTTTGAGCATTATATGGAAGAAAAGCATAAATTACCATGGCAATAATTAATAGAAATATTTACTTATATAAATTATTAGTGTATAATAATAGTAGTTATATTAGGCAAAAAGAGAAAATAAGAGGTGAAGAAATTGAACAATATTGCAACTAATAAAAATATTGTAGATACAGATTTAATTAAAAGCAATAAAAAGATAAATAATAAAACAAAAATTATAAATCAATATTTTTACATAATTATAAAAAGAATATTTGATATACTAGGAGGAATTGTTGGGATAATTATATTAATTCCGATGACGATTGCAATATACATAGTAAGAAAAATACTAAAAGAAGATGATGGGCCAATATTTTATTGCCAATTAAGAATAGGAAAAAAAGGTAAATATTTTAAACTATATAAATACAGAACTATGGTTGTAGGAGCCGATGATATTTTGGATAAATACTTAAAAGAAAATAAAGATGCTAGAGAGGAATACAAAAAATTCAAAAAACTAAAAAATGATCCTAGAATTACTAAAATAGGAAAATTTTTAAGAAAAACCAGTATGGATGAATTTCCTCAACTTATAAATGTTTTAAAAGGTGATATGAGTTTAGTAGGACCAAGACCATATTTGGTAAAAGAAAAAGATGATATGAATGGATATTTTGAAATAATAACATCAGTAAAACCGGGTATAACAGGCTACTGGCAGATAAGTGGAAGAAGTAAATCAACGTTTTTAGACAGATTGAAAAAAGAAAAGAATTATGTTGAAAATAAGTCTCTATGGTTGGATTTAAAAATTATATTAAAAACATTTATTAAAGTTATAAGAAAAGAAGGAGCATTATAGATGGAAAATATAAAAAAATGCGTGTTAATAATGGCAGGGGGAAAAGGAACAAGATTTTGGCCAAAATCTACTGAAGATAAACCAAAACAATTTTTGAATTTAATTGGTGAAAAAACAATGATTCAAGAAACTTTTGATAGAGTAAATAAAAAGATACCAAGTAATCAAATTTTTGTAATAACATGCCAAAAATATAAAAAATTAGTTGAGGAACAATTGCCTAGTTTACCTGAAAAAAATATAATAATAGAACCTGTAGGAAGAAATACAGCACCATGTATATTACTTTCTACAATATATATAAAGCAAATTTTTAAAAACGTTAATATCACAGTATTACCTTCTGATCATCTTATTTCAGATGTAGATAAATTTTTAAATACACTTGAAACTGCAAACGAATTTATATATAATAACAAAAGAACAATAGTAACAATAGGTATAAAACCAGATAGACCAGAAACAGGTTATGGTTATATAAAAACCACAGATGAAAAAGTATATCTTAATGAAATGGATATAGTTAGAGTAGAAAAATTTGTTGAAAAACCTAATTTGGAGAAAGCACAAGAATATTTAGATAGTGGAAAATATTTATGGAATGCAGGAATGTTTGTTTTTAATAGTGACTATATGTTAGAGGAATTAAAAACAAATTATGAAGAAGGATATAAATTATTAACAAATCTTCCTACAATAGATAATAAAGATTATGAAAACGAACTAGAAAAAGTATATGAGAATTGCGAAGCAATTTCAATAGATTATGCCGTAATGGAAAAATCAAATTCGATTCATGTAATACCAAGTGATTTTGGATGGGATGACATAGGAACTTGGAAAGCTTTGCAAAGATATATAAAACCAGATGAAGCTTCAAATATTATAAAAGGTGAAGTGAAAACCTACAATTCTTCAAATAATGTTGTGTATGCAGGAGAGAAAAAGATTATTTTACTAGATGTAGATGATATATTTTTAATTGAGTCAAATGACATGATTGTTGTTGGAAAAAAAGATAAGATTTCAGAAGTTCATCAGTTAAGAAGTTCTATGAATTAAAAAGGAGTAAAAATGAAATTAGCAATAGTACATGATTGGCTTACAAATATGGGTGGAGCAGAGCAAGTCGTAATAAATTTTAAGGAGATATACAAAGATGCTCCAATTTATACGTTGTTTTATAACCCAAATAATTTAGATGAAAAATTAAAAGATTTAGATGTAAGAACAAGTTTTTTACAAAAAAAGAAAATGGTTACTAATCATAAAAAATATTTTCCGCTAATGCCATTAGCTTTTGAAAATTTCAATTTAAATGAATATGATGTTATTTTAAGTAGTAGCAGTTCGTGTGCAAAAGGGGTAATAACTAAACCTGGAAGTATACATATTTGTTATTGCCATACTCCTATGAGATATGCGTGGGAATTACGAGATGACTATATACAAGGTATGGGAAAATTAAAAAGAAAACTTGTTAAAATTTTATGTCATTATATGCGTATATGGGATGTAGCCTCTGCAAATAGAGTCGATTATTTTATTGCTAATTCAACTGCCGTTCAAAAAAGAATAAAAAAACATTATAAAAGAGATTCTGTAGTAATAAATCCACCTGTAAGGTGTAAGCTATTTGATATATCTGAAAATGATGGAGATTATTATTTTGTAATATCGAGATTGGTAACATATAAAAGATTTGATTTAGCTGTAAAAGCTTGTAAGGAACTTGGAAAAAAATTAGTTATCATCGGGGATGGACCAGAAAGAGAAAATTTAGAGAAAATAGCTGATGGAGATGAAAATATAAAATTTTTAGGAAGACAACCTGATGAAGTAGTAAAAAAATATATGCAAGAATGTAAAGCTTTGTTGTATCCGGGTGAAGAAGATTTTGGAATAGTTCCAGTTGAAGCACAAGCTTGTGGAAGACCTGTAATTGCTTTTGGAAAAGGTGGAGTTTTAGATTCTGTTATTGATGGTAAGACAGGGATATTCTTTAAAGAGCAGACAGTAGAATCTTTAAAAGAAGCAATTGAAAAATTTGAAAAAATGAAATTTAGTAAAAAAGAAATAAGAGAACATGCTTTAGAATTTGATGAGAAAGTTTTTCAAAAAAAGATAAAAGAATTTATAGATGAAAAAATTAAAGAATCTAAAGAAAATAATTATTAGTAGACATGTTATTAAAGAAAGGAACTATTGTATTTATGAAAATTGCAGTTGATGCAAGAATGATTAGTATGTCAGGAATAGGAACATATATACAAAATTTAATGAAATATGGATGTTATGATATTGCTTTAGGAAATAAAGAAGATATTTCAAAATTTTCTAATAAGGTTCAAACCATTAAATTTGATTCACCAATATATGGTATAAAAGAACAATTAAAATTTCCATATAAAAAACTAAAAAAAATGAAACCAGATTTATTACATGTTCCTCATTACAATGTGCCAATTTTTTATAAAGGAAAGATGATTGTAACAATACATGACCTAACCCATTTAATTTATCCAGAATTTTTACCGAATAAATTTGCATATTATTATGCCAAATTTATGATTTGGATTGCATTAAAAAAAGCTTGCAAGATTATAACAGTTTCAGAAAATACAAAAAAAGATATATTAGAAAGATTTAAAGTTAACCCGGATAAAATTGAGGTAATATATAATGCTGTAGGTAAAGAGTTTATAAAAAAGGATAAGAAAAATATAACATATCTATATAAGAAATTTGATATTCCTAAAGATAAAAAAATATTAATGTATGTTGGAAATCTAAAGCCACATAAAAACTTGGAAAGATTATTGGAAGCATATTCTAAAATAGTGGAGAAAGATAAGACTTGTTTAGTATTAGTTGGAAAAGCTTTTTCAAATTATAATATTTTGAAAGAAAAAGAAAAAAGTTTATCAATAGATAAGAATGTAATTCATACAGGAATTGTTAATCAAAAAGAATTAGTAGATTTATATAACTTAGCAGATTTATTTGTTTTTCCCTCATTATATGAGGGGTTTGGAATACCAGTTATTGAAGCATTAGCTTGTGAAACTCCTGTTATATGTTCAAATACTTCATCAATACCAGAGGTAGGAGGAAAATATGTAACATATATAGATCCAATGAATATAAATCAAATTACTGAAAAAATAAATGAAGTATTGGCGAAAAATAGTAATAGTATTGATGCAACAGAATGGTTAAAACAGTTTAAGGGTGAAATTATTGCAAACAATACCAAAGAGATTATAAAAGGAGTACTTAAATGAAAATATGCTTTTTAATATATAATAATTCAAGAGCTGGTGGAAGTGAAAGGGTAACATCACTTATTGCTAACGGATTGAGTAATAAAGGACATGAAGTTCATATTTTAAATATATGTGGAAAAAATAAATCTTTTTATAAATTAAATAAGAATATTAAAATGGAAACTATCTATAAAGATAAAGACAAAATTAATCATAAAGCTAAATATTTTAATATAGTTAAGAAAATTTATAAATATTACAAAAATAATAAAATAGATATTTCAATAGAAATTTTTGCAAGTTTAAGTCTTTATATATTTCCTATAAAGAAAAAATTAAAAATAAAAAATATAACATGGGAACATTTTAATTTTTTCTCAAACGAAGGAATGAATAAAATTGCAAGAAAATTAGCTTGTAAATTTTCTAATGAAATTGTAACTTTAACAAAAGAAGATATGTATGCTTATAAAAATAATATAAAAAATATAAGGGCTAAATTAGATTATATATATAATCCAACACCTTTTGAAAATCCAGAAAAATCAAAATTAAATTCAAGTATAGTATTAACCGTAGGAAGATTAACCTATCAAAAGGGATATGATATATTACTTGATGTTTGGAAAAAAGTTGAAGAAAAAAACAATAAATTGGAATTACAAATTGTTGGTGATGGAGAGGACAAATCAAAATTACAAGAAAAAGCTAAGAGCTTAAAATTAAAGAAAGTAGTATTTGTTGGTGTAACTTCTGAAATACATAAATATTATAAAAATGCTCTAATGTATGTATCAACATCTAGATTTGAAGGCTTACCAATGTGTATGATTGAAGCTCAAACTTTTGGACTTCCAATCATATCTTTTGAATATAAAAATGGACCAAGAGAAATTATACAAGATGGTAAAACAGGATTTATAATAAAGGATTATAATATAGGTGAAATGGCAAAAAAAATAATAGAATTAGCAAAAGATAAACAAAGAATAAAAGAATTTTCTGATAATATAAGTATTGAAAATTTTAAACTAGAAGAAATAATAGAGAAATGGCAAAAAACAATAGAAAAATTATAAACAAAAGAAAGGAAAAAAATGATAATTTATATAATAACTTTTATAATGACTATATTATGTTGCAAAATGGCTCAATATAAAAATAAATATATAAGAGGATTATTTTTAGTTTTAACTGCTTTAATACCAACTATTTTAGCAGGAGTTAGAGCAAGTACTATTGGAACAGATGTAGAAACATATGTTTTACCACAATTAGATTTAGCAAAAGGACAATCTTTTTTTGAATATATGGCTAGTTGCAATATAGAAATAGGATATGCTATTTTAATATATTTTTCATCTATAATTTCAAGTGATTATCACATTGCACTTTTTTTTACTCAATTGATAATGAGTATACTAGTTGTAAAAATTGCTTATTCACAGAGAAAAAAAGTTTCTATGTGTTTAACCATGATAGTTTATCTTTTAACTATATATAATTATACACTTAATATTATGAGGCAAGGTATATCAATTTTGCTCATAATATATTCTTTATTAATGTTTAATGACAAAAAGTATACTAAATCAATCGTATTATTTATAGTTGCAGAATTATTTCATAATTCAACGATATTGTGCATACCAGCTTATTATATATTAATGATTATTAATAGTACCAAAATTTCTGAAAGTAGTAAAAAAATAAGAATATCACTAATTGTAATAACTTTATTATTTTTATGTTTGATTTTTGAACCGGTAACATTATTTTTAGTTAATCATGGTATTATTCCATATAGATATTATGCTTATATAGATATCTATACAATTGATCATACAAATATAGGTATTTTTGAATCTATTTTTAAATTAATAATTATTATGCTATTATATTATTCTAATAAAGTTAGAAATAATAAATTAACATATTTTAGCTTGATTATACTCATTTGTGATTTTGCTTTATTTAGCCTAAGTTCAAAAGTAACTATATTATATAGAATTTCTTATTCTTATTCTATGGCAGGTATGTTAATCGGTGTACCATACATTATAAAAGCATTTAAACAAGATAAAGCCAATATACTAATCAGTAACATAGGAATTATATCTTTATTATTGTTGTATTGGTATAGGATGTTTATTCAAATAGGTTTTTGTCAAACATATCCTTATGTATCTGACATAGTAAAATTATTTAATTTATAAAATATAAAAATAGGAGAAAAAATGCAAAAATTAGTAAGTGTAATAATGTCTACATTCAATACAAATAGAAACTATTTAAAAAAAGCAATAGAAAGTATTTTAAATCAAACATATAAAAATATACAGTTTATTATTATAAATGATGGTTCAACTAAAGAAGATGAGAATATAATTAAGTCATTTAAAGATGATAGAATATTGTACATAAATCATGAAAAAAACAAAGGATTAGTATATTCTTTAAATGAAGGAATCAAAAAAGCTAAAGGTGACTATATTGCTAGAATGGATAGTGATGACATTGCATTAAAAGATAGAATTCAAATTCAAGTAGAATATATGGAAAAACATAAAGATATAGTGGTAACTTCTACATTTTTTAAAATGTTTGGTAAAGTTGACAAAATAATTACTAATTCCTTAATAAGTCCAGATGAAGTTAAATGTGAGTTATTTTATAGATGCCAAATACTTCATCCAGGAGTTATGATAAGAAAATCAATAATTGAAAAATATGGATTTGAATATGATGAAAAAGCTTTATATACTGAAGATTATGAATTATGGACAAGAATAGTAAACATTGGTAAAATCGCTATTATACCTAAGTTATGTATGTATTACAGAATGCATGAAGAACAAATAGGAATTTCTAAAAAAGATAGACAACGAGAAATGACAATAAAAATATTAGAAAAAAACTTAGATAAATTGAATATGAATAATAATAAAAATATACAATATCTTCTATTCTTAAATGAAGGAATGGATAAAGATAAGATAGATTTTAAAAGTTTATTAAGTTTTATTAATAATGTAGATTTAAACAACAAGAAAAGCAATATATATAATAAAAAAATGAAAAATATACTAAAAAATAGAGTGATATTACAAATTTTGAAATATAAATTAAATAAAAAAAATATTTTTATGTTTTTTAATAAAGACACAATAAAGTATTTTATAAAAAGATTTTATTTTAATTTAATTATTATATAGTAAATCAATAAATCAGGAAAGGAGATAGTTTCATTATACCAGCATTATTAGGAAAATATAAAATAAAAGGAAATGTAAAAATATTAAAATCATATATCTAAAGATAAAACGGAGGTTTATGGATATGTATAATTCATTAAATATGAGAGTAATAAAAAGAAATAGAAGAATATTGGTTGGTAGTATTATTTCTTTAATAGTCTTTTTAGTTATAATTCTATTTATACCTAATATGATTCTTTCAAAAACAGATAAAAATATTTTAAAACTAGTAAAGTCAAATAATTTAGGAAAAATTATAAATAAACAAATAAATGAAAATAAAGATGATATAGATGAAAAATATACAAAATTTTATAATTTGATTGATTTAATAAAATATTATGCGCTTGAATCTTCTGAAAACGTTATATTCACTTCTAAATCAGATGTTGATTATATAATAGATGATGAAAAATATGTTGTAGATGTTGAATTAACACAAAGAGATGAAAATAGTACATATATGATTGAATATGGTATAGGAGAAAATAGAATACAAGAAACTTTAGAAGATACTAAACAAATACAATTTGAGTTAAATAAAGAAGGAAAAAATGATTGCCATATTGAAATAAAAAAAGATGGAAATATTTTAGATAATGGGCAATGGAATAAAAATATTTATAAGATTAATTCTTATCAAAAACAATTTTTAGATAATTTTTCAAATAAAGGAGTAGCTGTTCATTATGATGGAAATAGTTGGGGAGAAAAATATGAAAAAAGTTTAAAATTATTAACGGCAATAGGTGCAAAAAATATAAAGACAGATTTAATGTATAGTAATATTGCTAAGTCAAAAGGAAATTATGAATTTTCGTATTATGATTCATGGGTAAATGAAGTTAAGAAAAATGACATAAAAATATTATTTATTTTAAATAGTTTTACTAATACAATATTTTCTTCTAACATTGACACTGATGAGGAAATAGAAGAATATAAAAATTTTTTTAACTCAGTAATAGAAAGATATCCATTTATAGAGTATTATGAAGTTTTGAATGAACCTAATTATTTATATAGAAATGAAAATGAAGTAAAAAATTATTCAAAATTGGTTAATGCTTCAAGAGAAGTATTAGAAAAAAATGGTAAAAATGCAAGTCTAATTTCAGGATGTGTAGCAAATTCACCTAATACTACTGCATATACTTTAGCTGCTATGGAATTTATAAACTATTTAACACAAAATGGAGGATATAAAAATTCTACGGGATATTCATACCATCCATATGATAAAACAAATGTAGCAAAACAAAATCCAGATTTTACAAAATATTTGGAAAAATATAGGAAAGCGTTAAATAGCTATGGAGGATTTATAAGAGATTATATTACTGAATTTGGCTTTTATATGGACAATAAAAATAATACAGAAAGAGTGCAAGCAGATAAAATTATACAACAATCAGTTTTAACAGACAGTTATAATGTTGATTTATCGATACTTTATGCTTTATGGGACTCTGGAACAAAAATAGAAAATGCTGAACATAATTTTGGTATTGTATTTCATGATTATACCCCTAAATCTTCTTATTATGCTATGAAGAATTTTTATGAAAATACTAACGGAGCAGAATATTTAGGAACCGTTAATATTGCAGATGGATTGCAATTTCATGTTTATGATAAAGATGGTGTTCCAAAGGTAATTGCGTGGTCTGATAATGCAGATAAAGATGTAACAATCCAATATAAAGATTTTAAAGCAAAAAATTTATACGGTGATGATATACAAGCAGATGAAACGAGCAATTTAACAATAACGATTGAACCTGTTTATTTAGATAATATTAGTAGAAAATACTTTTACAAAGCTATTTCAAATACAATAAAAGAAAAAGTTACAGAATTTGAAACTAAATTTGTAGATGAAATATCAAAAGCTAATGGCTTGTCTGAAAAATTAGAGCAACAAAAACAAATTGCAGAAGATATAGGAACGCATAATGAATCTAATGAGATAGCTGAAAATATTGCAATTCAATATATGAAAGATTTTTATACTATAGGAAATATACTAATTGATGAATATAAAAAAGGAAAATTAGATGTTGAAGATGTTAAACTAAGTTCAATGTTAGATAGCTTAAATGATATAGGAGATTTCTACGAAGATTTAGTTACAATTACTGCTCAAACAAGAAACTCTAATTTTGAAGAAACAAATAAAAAAATAGAAGAAGCAGTAAACGTAATTAATAATGGAAAAGATTTAAATAATATTTATCCAAGTAAAATATTAGACTTTGCAAAAGAATTTAATGAAAAAGCAACATATATAAATAGTTTAGAAGAAGAAAATGATATAAAAACAGGATTAATAGTAAGTAAAAATCTACATGCAAATCTATTAGCTGATTGGGCAAAACAATTTGCAGATGTATATATAGATAAGTACTTACAAGAAAATCCAGTCCAAGAAGTTACATATAAAACAGAAGATGGACAAGAATATAAACTTGAGAATTTAACAAACAAAAGTGTAATAGCAACATTACCAACAACAGAAGATATGCAAATAACAAGTGAAGGTGGAAATATACATACTTTTGAACAAAATGATAGCTTTACTTTCACATATACTCGTAGAGGAAGAAATTTTGAAGTTGTAGCAAATGTAGAAAATATAGATAAAGATGCACCAATAATTAGGGGTGTAAAAAATAATAAATTATATATATCTCAAGTTTCAGTTGATGTAGAAGATAAAAATTTAGAAGATGTAAAAGTAATATGTAATGACATAGAAATCAAATATACTTTAAACACACCATTAAATGAAGAAGGCATATATGAGATAACGGCAACAGATAAAGTTGGAAATACAAAAAAAATAGTATTTCAACTTATAGAAAGTGCATCAGAAATTTATATTATCGGAGATAAACATATAAGTAATATACAAGGAGGAACTACAGCAAAGGAACTAAAGGAAAAATTATTATCCTCTGTTGACTATGATATAAGAAGAAACAACGAAATATTGGGTGATAATGAAATAATCAGAACAGGAGATACTATAGAAACTAAAGATATGCATCAACTGTATACATTAATAGTTGCTGGCGATGTTAATAAAGATGGAGAAATAAATATAAGAGATTTAGTAAGATTAAGAAAATATCTTTTGGGACAAATTGAACTTGATGAGTTAGAAATAATGTCATCAGATACAAATGTTGATAATAAAAAAATTAGTATAAAAGATTTTATAAGAATGAGCATTTTAATATTATCAAAATAAAATTTAATTCATAGGAGAAAACTAATATATGAAAAAGAAGTTATTATTTATATTTTTAGTAGTAGCTGTAATATCTAGTATGAATGTCATAAATTATGCAGAAACGCCAGAAGTTGATTCCGAAGCAGATATTGAAATTTCCATAGAAGGCGCAGACACAATAAAAGAAGGTGATAAAACCTATATTTTAACATTAAAATTAGGAAATTTTAATGAGGTAGAAGAAAATCAGGTTTTAGGTTTTGAAACAATAGTTGAGTATGATGATAATTTATTTACAGATATATCAATAACAAAAAAAAACGGATGGAATATTACATATTCAGAAGAAAGTAAAAAGTTAATAGGTTTCGTAGATGAGTGCAAAGCAAACACAGAAATTGCAGAATTAACATTTACAGTAAAAGATAATGTAACTGTAGAAACTAATGGGAATATTTCACTTAATCAATTTATTATAACAGATGACCAAGAAATAGATAAAGAAATAGAAAATATAGAAAAAAGTAATATATCGGTAATTAGTGCAAATAGCGGAATTACAGAAAAAGAAGACACCGATACAAATGCATATACATATTCTCAATCATCTTCTGCAGATAAAAAAGATACTACAACAGCAAATATGGCTTTACCACAAACAGGACAATTTTGGATAACCGGAATAATAATTATGGTTGTAATTATTGGAATTGTATATTATATAAAAATGGAAGTGCTAAAAATGAAATTAAAAGGAAAACTATAATAAAAAATTAAAATATATTGCAACAAAAATATTACTATGTTATAATATTAAGTGTTACGAAAGAATAATTGGGGAAAGGAAGAAAAAATGGAAGAAATAGATTTAAAAGAATTATTTGAAATATTTTGGAGTAAAAAGTATTTGATAATAGTTGCTACTATTATTTTTGGAGTCGTAGGATTTTTATATAGTAATTTTCTTGTGACACCCAAATATACAGCAAAGGCATCAATGATATTGGCTTCAGTTTCTAAAACAGAAGGTTCAGACACATCAATTACTACCACAGATGTTACACTAAATAATAATTTAATATCTACATATAAATTACTAGCTACAAGCAATGCTGTTGAAAGAGAAGTATTAGATAATTTAAATATAACAGATATGACAGAAGCAGCTTTAAAAAGTAAGATAGATGTTACATCAGAAAAAAATACTCAGATGATATACATAACAGTCACTGATGAAAATCCAAATAGGGCAACTGAAATTACAAATGAATTAACAAATGTATTTTCCGAAAAAGTTAAAGAAATTTATAAAATAGAAAATATAAGTGTTGTTGATGAAGCAGAAACACCAACAATCCCTAGCAATATAAATACAACGAGAACAGTTATAATATTCTCTGGTATAGGATTAGTTTTGTCAATAATACTAGTTTTAGTTATAAATATGTTAGATAATACAATAAAGACTGCAAAGGATATAGAAAAAGCTGTTAATTTACCTATATTAGCAGAATTACCACAATGTGATTTCTCAGAAAATTCAAGTAAACGTAGGAGGAATTAAAATGAAGAAAGAGTTAATAACAAAATTAGATCCAAAATCACCAGTATCAGAAGTATTTAGGTCATTTAGAACTAATATTCAATATATGTCTAAGTCGGGAAATACGCAATCAATGGTTTTTACTAGTACAATGCAAGGCGAAGGAAAGTCATGGGTTGTTGCAAACTTAGCAATAACTTTTGCACAAGCAGGAAAAAATGTTATAATAGTAGATGCTGATATGAGAAGACCAAGACAACATAATATATTTAGCATTGATTTATATCCAGGACTATCAAATTACTTATCAGGAGTAACTAGTAGGGGAGCTGATAAGGATATAACAGTAAAAGATTGCATTCAACCAACAGAAATAGATAATTTATTTATTATACCAGCTGGTAATATACCACCTAATCCATCAGAATTATTAACATCTCCAAAAACAAAAGAACTATTAGAAGATTTGAGTAAAATTTTTGACGTTATAATATTTGACTGTGCACCTTGTTTATTGGTAACAGACGCAGCAGTTATATCAAGGATTGTAGATTCTACAATTTTAGTAGCATCTGTTAAAAAAACAAAAATAGATGAATTAAAAGATGCTAAAAGACAAATAGAAGCAATTGGTGGAAAGGTAGCTGGAGTTGTATTAAATAGAATAGAAATGTCAGCTAAGAAATATGAATATAAGTATTATTACGCATCTTCTAATGGTTCATCAAAACAAGGTACACGACATAAAGAATCACATAGCGCAGATGAAGAAAAAGAACAAGATAAAAAAACAGAAGAAATTATGGAGCAAATAAAAAAATATAATAAAAAGAAAAAATAAATAATAAAGAATAACTAATTAAGTTTTTAAGTAATGTCAATTAGAAAGGAACAAAAGTATGATTGACGTACATGCACATATTCTTCCAGGAATAGATGATGGTGCAAGAGATATTGAAGATACAATAGAAATGATAAAAGAAGCTGAAAAAGCAGGGTTTACTGATATAATTACCACATCGCATTATATTGAGAATGAATATAATGTAAACAAAGAAAATAGAAAATATATTATTGAGGCAATACAGGAAGAATTAAGTAAAGAGAATATAGAAATTAATTTATATAATGGAGCAGAAATTTATATAACAAATGAATTACTTGATTTAGTTGAAGATGGAGTAGCACCTAGTTTAGCCGGAAGTAGATATGTATTATTTGAACTTCCACTAAGTGGTTCCAAGGTAATATATATAGAACAAGTAATAGAAGATTTAATTGTTGCAAAATATACTCCTATAATAGCTCATCCAGAAAGATATGATATGGTTAAGGATAATCCAAATGTAGCAGTAGAATGGGTAAAAAAAGGAGCATTATTACAATCTAATTATGCAAGTATTATTGAAAGATATGGACACAAGTCAAAACAAACTTTATTAAAACTAATAGATGCAAATGCCATACATTTTTTAGGAACAGATACTCATAGACCAAATACAATTTATTCACAGATGAGTGATATACTAGAAGAGTTTAGAAAGGAAATAGGTGAAGAGAAGCTTAATGAGCTTACAACAATAAATCCGCAAAAAATAACAAATAATGAAAAGATTTTTGTAGATACACCTCAAGAAATAAAAAAACGTTGGTTTGGAAGATAGTATAATAGCAGTTTAATTTCAATAATATATTTAATCAAAGGAGGAAAATATGCCAAATATTAAAGTTGATTTTAAATATGTAGGCATTAATGATAAAGATATACTAGAGAATAGTGATGTTGTAGAAGAAATAAATAAAGAACTAGAAGATAAAAGCAAAGATGAAAGTGAATTTCTAGGATGGCTTCACTTACCAACAAACTATGATAAAAAAGAATTTACTAGAATAAAAAAAGCTGCTAATAAAATAAATAAAGATTCTGATATTTTACTTGTAATAGGAATAGGAGGTTCTTATTTAGGAGCAAGAGCAGTTATAGAAGCATTACATAGTTCAATATACTTAGAAGATAAAGCAAAAACTAAAGTATTATATGTAGGAAATAATTTAAGTGCAAATTATATACATGACATTATAGAAGTTTTAGAAGAAAAAAATTTTAGCGTAAATGTAATATCAAAATCAGGAACAACAACAGAACCTGCTATAGCTTTTAGAATATTTAGAGAAATATTAGAAAATAAATATGGATTAAAAGAGGCAAGAGAAAGAATATATGTTACAACTGATAAGAAAAAAGGGGCACTAAAAACTCTTGCTGATTCAGAAGGATATGAAACTTTTATAATTCCAGATGATGTTGGTGGAAGATTTTCTGTTTTAACAGCAGTAGGACTTCTTCCAATAGCTGCAAGTGGATTAGATATTGACAAGCTTATGAAAGGTGCTCAAGTCGCAGAAGATAAATATTCTGATAGTTCATTAAAATATAATGAATGTTACAGATATGCAGTATTAAGAAATATGTTATATGAATCAGATAAATCTTTAGAAATGTTAGTAGCTTATGAACCTAAAATGCATTACTTTATTGAATGGTGGAAGCAACTATTTGGAGAAAGTGAAGGAAAAGATGGTAAAGGATTATTCCCAGTAGGAGCAGAGTTTACAACAGATTTACATTCACTAGGGCAATATATTCAAGAAGGTAGAAGATTAATGTTTGAAACAGTTATTAACATAGAAGAAAGCAAATCTGATATAGTTATAAACTTAGATGAAGATAACTTAGATAATCTAAATTATTTACAAGGAAAAACATTGTCATATGTTAATAAAAAGGCAATGGAAGGAACAATTGCAGCTCATACAGAAGGTGGAGTTCCTAATATAATTATAAATTTAAAAAAGTTAGATGAAGAATCCATGGGGGAACTTATATACTTCTTTGAAAAAGCAGTAGCAATGTCAGCAGAATTACTAGAAGTTAATCCATTTAATCAACCAGGAGTTGAGAAATATAAAACAAATATGTTTAAGTTACTAAAGAAACCAGGATATGAGAAATAAAAGAGAGAATATTTATTGTAGATATTGCAACTAAAGAATATTACACTTATAGAAAATCAAGTTTCATATCGTAAATTTGATAAATTAGAGAGGAGAGATTAGGAAAAAATGGATAAAAATATTATAAATGATAAAGGATTAATAAAAAATGAAAAAATAAATAAATATCATATTGGATATACTTGTGGAGTTTTTGACTTATTTCATGTAGGACACTTAAATTTATTAGAACGTTGTAAAGAAATGTGTGATATATTAATTGTAGGAGTATGTAATGATGATTATGTACAGAATATAAAACATAAAGAACCAGTTTTTGATGAAGAACAAAGACTTAGAATTATAAAAGCTTTAAAATGCGTTGATGAAGCTTTTTTAATTGATATTGAGACTACAAACAATAAAATGTTAGCAATTGAAAAATTTAAATTTGATGTTCTTTTTTCAGGAGATGACTGGAAAAACACAGAAAGATACAATATAACTGAAAGAGAGTTTGCAAAAATAGGAGCAAAAATTGAATATTTACCTTATACCAAAAATATTTCTACAACACTTTTAAAAGAAAAAATTAAAAACTCAAAAAATCCGATTCAATAGAAGTAATTAATACGATAATATGAATGAGATTAAGCAGGTGATTACTCCTGTGTATAATATTAAATTAAAAGTAAAAAGAGAAAAGGAGAAAAAATAGTTATGAAATATAAATGTACAGTATGTGGACATATTTATGATGAAAATGTAGAAGGAGTAAAATTCGAAGATTTACCAGATGATTGGGTATGCCCATTATGTGGTGTTGGAAAAGATATGTTTGAAAAAGTAGAAGAGTAATTTGTATGCAAATATATTATTTGCATATCATTATTTATTAAGAGACAATTTTAGCACAAAAGATTCATCAATTTTTATATTATAATAATTTACAAGGTAATGCAGAATAAAAAGGGGAATAAAATATATGAAAGAAAGAAATACTTATTTGGATATTTTAAAAGGTGCAGGAATAATACTTGTAGTATTAGCGCATGTGTTAAAATCAAGCGGGGGGGGGTACGAAAGAGTAATTTATTTTTTTCATATGCCCTTATTCTTTTTTATATCTGGAATGACATTATTTTATTCTATAGAAAGAAAAATTAAGTTTAAAGAATTCTTTATGAAAAAAGTTAAATCTATTTTATTACCTTATTTGATATTTTCATTTATTACTTTCTTATATTGGTTTTTTATAGAAAGAAAAACGAGAAATCAATATAATGACTCTGTATTATATAGTTTCGCAAATATTTTTCTTGCAAGGGTAGAAGAATATCCTTTTAATGTTGTTATGTGGTTTTTACCTTGTTTATTTGTTTCAGAAATAATTACATACTGGATTTTAAAGATACAGAACAAAGCTATTCAAGTTATAAGTGTAATATTTGGATTTTTAATTGGATATATAATTGCAACTAAAAATATAAGATTACCTTTTACAATTGAAACGGCTTTAATTAGTCAAATGTATATTTATTTAGGTTTTATATATCAAAAATGTAATCCTTCAAGTGATAAATTAAAGAAAGTAGATATATTAATTTTTATAATATCAACACTATTAATTTATATATGTTATAAAAAGGATTATGCTTTAGATATGCTTGCACATAGTTATGGAAAAATTTATTTCTTTTTAATTGCAACATTTTCAGGAGTATTAATAACATTAATAGTTTCAAAACTTTTAAACAAAATAGATAAAAGAAAGTGGTTATCATTTGTAGGAAAAAATTCTTTAATTATAATGTGTGTACATGAACCAATAAAAAGAATTGTTATAGTTCTATATTCAAAAATATTTAATATTCAGCAAAGTATCGTAAGAGCAAGCTTATTACATTCTGTAATAATTACTTTTATAGTATTACTAATAATATTACCGATAATTTTTATAATTAACAAGTATTTACCTTTTATTATCGGAAAAAAGAAAATTAAAGAAGAAAGCACTTTATAATTTTTATTAAATTCATAAGCATTATAATAAAAAAGTGGTGAATCTACCATAAATTAGAATTTTAAAAGCGATATTAGAGATAAAATCCAATTTTTTTAAATAAAATATTGCTTTTTGGCTTATTTTAGTATACTATAGTAAGTAATAAAAATTTTATATAATAAGTGATAGTAAGAGTGGAAAAATATTTACATTTTTATAAATAGTATATTAAAATTAACTAGGAGGTTGTAAATGAATAATAAGAAAAAAGAAATTTTAGTAGTAATATTATTTTTAATAATTCAGACTGTTCTATATGTAGTAGGAGGAATGCAAAAGCAATACTTACATATGGATGAAGCTTATTCTCTAGGAATAGCTAGTTACAAAAGAATTAGAATACAAGATAATGAAGACTTCTATGATAAATGGCATACTAAAGAATATTATGAAGATTATTTATCAATCGAAGATGATGAAGTTAGTAAGTACAATCAAGTATATGAAAATTCAAGAAATGATGATCACCCACCACTTTATTATTTGATATTAAGATTTGCAATGGGATTTAGTTTAAATCATTTTTCAATGTGGCCAGGAATAATAGTAAATATTATTATTTACATTTTTGTAACTTTAGTGATGTACTTAATATTACAAAAATTACTTGAAGATGAGCCAAAAGTAAAAGAAAAATCTATTATATTAGCATTTATATCTTCAATAACTCTGGGATCTTTATCAACAGTATTTTATATTAGAATGTATGGATTAGCTACACTAAATATTTTGATAACAACCTTATTACATATTAAGTTATTAGAAAATAAAGATGGCAAAAAAATAAAAATACTGATACCTTTAGGATTATCTGTAATAGCAGGAGTAATTACACATTATTATTACTTAATTTTCTTATTTATGATGTACTTGATATTTGCAATAAAATACATAAAGAAAAAAGAATATAAAAATTTGACATCATACACGATAACGATGATAACAAGTGGAATAATATCTTTAGTAATATGGCCATATTCTATAAAGCAGATGTTTTTTTCAAATAGAGGCCAAGGAGTAATGGAAAATCTAACTAAAATAGGACAATTTTTTATTAATGGAGCAAAATACACTCTTAGACTTAATCGTTATGGATTTAATAATTTACTATTTGCATTAGTGATTATCTTTATAATGCTGTTAGTGTATAAAAAGTTAAAGGATAATAAACAAAAAGTACAGAAAAGTAGATATTCAACAATAATACTTTTACCAACACTATTTTACTTCATTGTAGTAGCAATAGCTTCTCCTTGGATTGAGATAAGATATATAATGCCAATATTTGGATTAGCATTTATTATAGTAATTTACTATTTATATAAATTATTAAAATCAATTTACAAAGAAAAAGTTAGCAATATAATAATCAGCATTATATTAGTTGCTGTTTTAGTTTCACCATTTTTATTTAGAACTGAGCCACAAACTTTGTATAGCGATAGAAAAGAAATTGTTAGTAAATTAGAAAATGAATTAAATGTACCAACAATATATATCTTTAATTCTAGTAGAGGTAGATTTTTAGATGAAATGTTATTATTTAGTACTGTTAACGAATCTTACATTGCTAAAGATATAGATATAAACGAAAATAATATAAAAAATATTTTTGAAAATAAAGATACATCAAAAGGAATAGTGGTTTTCATAAATGTAGGACAAAATAATGATGATATTCTTGAAAAAGTAAATAGAAGCTTTGATTTTAATAATGTAGAGTATTTGAAAAAATTAAATTCATGTGATGTTTATTATTGTTATTAGGAGTATTATAAATATTAGATTAAAAATTTGTAAAGTAAAAATGAAATAGAGTTTTTGGAATAAATAATGTAAAAAGGCAAACAAAGCAATATTAGCACTGATTTTTTACTTATTTTAGTGTAAAATTAATATAATGTGAAAAAGAAAGTAGGTACCAAAATGAAAATAGAATTAGTTGGTTATTCAGGATTTGTTGGATCAAACTTATGTGCAAAACATAACTTCGATGGATTATATGATATAACAAATATAAAAGAAGCATATAATACAAATCCAGATATCTTAGTATATAGTGGTGTTCCAGCACAAAAGTTTTTAGCAAATAAGGAACCAGGAAAAGATTTTGAAGTAATTAAAGGAGCAATAAACAATATCGTAAATATCAATCCAAAAAAAGTTATTTTGATTTCGTCTATTGATGTATACAAAGAGACAAATGGAATAGATGAAGATACAAAAATAATACCAGAAGACTTACAAGCTTATGGTAAAAACAGATTTTATCTAGAACAATGGGTAATGGATAATTATGAAGACTATCTAATAGTGCACTTACCTGGATTATATGGAAAAAATATAAAAAAGAATTTTGTTTATGACTTAATAAATATTATTCCAAGTATGATAAAAGAAGATAAATTTAAAAGTTTAACTGAAAAGGATAAATTTTTAGAAGAATATTATACAAATCAGAACAATGGATTTTATCAATGCAAAAATAATTTATCATCAGAAGAAAAGAAAAAACTAAAAGACTATTTTAATAATATTGGATTTACTGCTTTGAATTTTACAGATAGTAGAGGAATTTATCAATATTACAATTTGTCATACTTATGGGGTCATATTGAAAAAGCATTGGAAAATAACATTAAAATATTGAATTTAGCAACAGAACCAATTTCTATACAAGAACTATATAAATATATAAGAAATGCAGATTTTACAAATCATATTACAGATAATATTCCAAATTATAATCTTAAAACTAAATATGATAAAATCTTTAATGGAAATAATGGATATATATTTGATAAAAAATTTGTTTTAGAAGACATAAAAAAATTTGTAGAAGAAATGCAGTAATGAATCATTTCTCAGCATGGTAGTTTCGAAAATTTGCGAAGCAAATTTTTGAGATACCGATTCTGAGCAAAGCGAAGAAAGGTGAAAGTATTATGAAGCTTGCAATATCAAATATTGCATGGGGTGAAGAGAAGGATGAAGTTATATATAATTTCTTAAAGGAAAATAATATAACAGGTTTAGAAATAGCTCCAACACGAATATTTAAAGAAAATCCTTATGAACAACTAGAAGTTGCAAAGAAATATTCAAATATGTTAAAAGAAAAATATAATCTTAATATAGCTTCAATGCAGTCAATTTGGTTTGGAAAAAGTGAAAATATTTTTCAAAGTGAAAGCAATGCAAATGAACTAATTAAATATACAAAAAAATCAATAGATTTTGCAAATGCAATTGGTTGTAGTAATTTAGTTTTTGGTTGCCCTAAAAATAGAAATATAAATAACTATGAAAAAGATTATCCAAAAGCAATTAACTTTTTTAGAAGTATAGGAGAATATGCGTTAAATAAAAATGTAGTAATTGCTGTAGAACCAAATCCAGTTATTTATAATACTAATTTTCTAAATACAACCAAGGAAGCTTTAGATTTTGTCAAAGAAATTAACTTAGATAGTATAAAAGTAAATTATGATTTAGGTACAGTTATTTACAATAAAGAAAGTATAGAAATAATAAAAGATAATATTAAATACATAAATCATATTCACATAAGCGAGCCAAATTTAAAAATAATAGAGAAAAGAGAGTTACATAGGGAATTAGTTAAACTATTAAATTCTTTAAATTACCAAAGATATGTATCTATAGAAATGAAAAATAATGAAAATATAGATGATGTAAAAAATTCAATAATTTATGTAAAAAATTTAATAGGAGAAATACAAAATGTTATATGATAAAATAATTATTGGAGCAGGAATATATGGACTATATGCCGCTCTGTTCTGTGGGAAAAAAGGAGAAAAAGTTCTTGTCCTAGAAAAAGAAGATGAAGCATTTAAAAGAGCAACATATATAAACCAGGCAAGAGTACATATGGGATATCATTATCCAAGATCATATTCAACAGCAATAAAATCAGCAGGTTATTTTGAAAGATTTAATAAAGATTTTGGTTTTTCAATTCTTTCTGATTTTGATCAAATATATGCTGTAAGTTCTAATTTTTCTTGGACCAATGCTGAACAATTTAGAAAATTTTGTAAAAATGTAAATATAAAATGTGAAGACGTTCCGCCTACAAAATATTTTAATGATAGAATGTGTGAAGGTTGTTTTCTAACAAAAGAATATACTTATGATGCAAAAATATTACGAGATTTCTTTTTAAATGAAATTAAAAAATATAATAATGTAAGTATTGTATATAATTTTAATATTGAAAAAATAGTAAAAAAAGACAATGTTTATGAGATTTGTGGTAACGATAAAGAATATACAAGTGGTTTTGTTTTAAATGCAACATATGGTAGTGTAAATCAAATACTATCCATGTTAGGATATGAACAATTTAAAATAAAATATGAATTATGTGAAATAATTTTATGCACAGTTTCTGAAAAGTTAAAAAATGTGGGTATAACAGTAATGGATGGTCAATTCTTTTCAATTATGCCATTTGGAAAAACAGGATACCATTCATTAACTAGTGTAACTTTTACTCCACACATGACGTCATATGATAGTTTACCAACTTTTTCTTGCCAAAAAGAGGTGGACAAAATAAAAAAAGGTTATTGCACACCTTTAAATCTAGGAAATTGCAACGAGTGTCCTGCTCATCCCGAAAGTGCTTGGCCATACATGTCTAACTTAGCAAAGAAATATTTAAAAAGTGATTTTGGATTTGAATATGTTAAATCATTATATTCTATGAAACCAATCTTAATGGCTTCAGAAATTGATGACTCGAGACCTACAGTTATAAAAGAATTTTCAAAAAATCCAACATTTATCAGTGTTTTATCTGGTAAAGTAAATACAATATATGATTTAGATGAGGTATTAAAATGAAAGAAAAAAACTTTATTTCCGCAGTAATATATGTAAGAAATGATGTAGAAAATGTAATTGCTTTTACAAAGCAATTACTAAGTATACTTAGTAACAAATTTTTAAATTATGAAATAATTTTTGTTAATGATGGTTCAACAAATAAAACAGTTGATAAAATAAAAGATTATGCAAAAACTCTAAAGGATGTAAGTGTCAACATAATTAATATGAGCTATTATCAAGGAAAAGAAGTTTCTATGAATGCTGGTGTTGATTTTGCAATTGGGGACTTTGTATATCAATTCGATACAACTCTAATTGATTATGATTTAGATATGATTTTTAAAATATATGAAAAAGCCTTAGAAGGTTATGACATAGTTAATGCAGTTCCTAATAAGAAAAAAAGGCTTTCTTCAACTTTGTTTTATAAAATATTTAATAAAAATTCTAATTTTGCATATAAATTAGGTACTGAAACTTTTCAAATATTATCACGAAGAGCAATAAATAGAATTTATGCTGCTAATAAAACAGTTCCTTATCGTAAGGCTGTTCAAGCTAATAGTGGTTTAAAAATAGCTAATATTAATTATAAAGTAAGTAATAATACCTATTTGAAAATTGATAAAAATCTTAGAAAAGAACGTAATAAAAATGCTATTAATTCATTAATTTTATTTACTGATATAAGTTATAAAATAACTCTAACACTTTCAATAATTATGCTTATATTTGTTTTTGCTGTAATTTTATACACAGTTTATATTTTCTTCACAGGAAATCCAGTAGAAGGATGGACACCTATAATGTTATTGATATCTTCTGGCTTTTTTGGCTTATTCTTAATATTAACAGCAATAATAAAATATTTAGCAGTTATTTTAAATTTAATTTTTAAGAAATCAGACTTTTTAGTTGAATCAATTGAAAAAATAAATAAAAATTAATATTATATAGTAAGATTCACTATTTATATTTTATGCAAAAATGAAAGGAAAGAAAATGAAAAGAGATAATATTTTATATTTAGTTGTACCTTGTTATAATGAAGAAGAAGTATTAAACATAACTTGTAAGGCATTATATGAAAAGATGAATACTCTTATTAATGACAAAAAAATATCTAAAAAGAGTAAAATTTTGTTCGTAGACGATGGATCAAAAGATAAAACATGGGAATTAATAAAAGGTTTTTATAATGATAATAAAATATTTCAAGGAATTAAACTTTCTCATAATAAAGGAAGCCAAAATGCATTGTATGCTGGATTAATGTTTGCAAGGGAAAATGCAGATATGGCTATATGCATTGAAGCAGATTTGCAAGATGATATTAATGTTATTGATAAAATGTTAGAAGAATATGATAATGGTGCAGAAATAGTATATGGAGTTAGAAGTTCTAGAAAGAGTGATTCATTTTTAAAAAAAGTTACGGCAGGTGCATTTTATAGATTTATGAATTTCATTGGTGTAGAAATGATTGTAAATCATTCTGAATGCAGGTTATTAAGTAAAGTTGCTTTAGATGCTTTAGCACAATTTAGCGAAACAAATATATTTTTAAGAGGAATGATTCCACAATTAGGTTACAAAACAGCTATAGCTTATTATGATCGTGGAGAAAGAAAAGCAGGCAAGTCTAAATTCAATTTTAAGAAAATGATGAATTTTGCTATGGATGGAATAGTTTCTTTTAGCATAGCTCCATTACGTTTAATAACTGTTATTGGAATGTTATTATTTACAATTAGTATAGTTTCTTTATTGGTCACATTAGTTCTTAATTTATGCGGAACAGCTATTTCTGGAACCATATTTATAATTCTAAATATGTGGGTATTAACTGGAATTATTTTATTGGCACTTGGAATAATCGGTGAATATATAGGAAAAATTCAGTTAGAAGTAAAAAAGAGACCTAGATATATTATTGAAGAAGAATTAATAGAAAAAAATGAGAAAATGTAATAATTAAAATACTATTTTGAAAAAAATATAATTAAGTTGCATGAATTAAAGGGGAAAAAATATGAAATCAATTAATAAAGAAGAAAAAATAAAAATCACAATAATTTCTGGCATAGTTTTTTTATTAGCAATTCTATCTATTACTAATAATAGTATGTGGGGAGATGAAATTTGCCGAGTATTTGATCCAATTAGAGGAAAACTAATGGATACAATAAAATTAAGTTTGACTTTTGCTCAACCTGGTTATATGCTATTTATGTATTTATGGGAAAGAATAACTTTTGGTAATCAAGTTGAATTTCTTATAAGATGTAGTAATTTAATATTTGTTCCTATT
>CANRPF010000019.1 GCA_947632375.1 uncultured Bacilli bacterium | reverse complement strand
AAGGCGTGGGACTGCAACTCCCTGATCGTTGGTTCAAATCCGACTAGGCCCTCCAGATAGAAAAGCAAACTCGGAAAGTTATTCGAGTATATAAAAACTACTCCCAATTTTAAGTTGAGAGTAGTTTTATTTTGTCTATTTGCAATAATATGTAGGCATGTAATTTTATTAGTATTAATTATTAGTGTCTTTTTTTATTTTATAATTTAATGCTCTTACTAAACGTTTTACTATTTTAAATTTTTTAGGGCTTAAAAATTTTTTTGCTTCATCATTTAAATCTTGATTAACAAGTAAGTAATATTCTGATAATTTATCCCAATCTCCAATTTCTACTTCACCAATACTTCTTTCTCTCATTGCTTGCTGCGCTTCTAAAACTAAATCTCTTTTTTTCTCGCCAAAGAAAATATAAAAGTCATTTTCAATATCCCACCAAAAATCTGCATAGTGGTAAGTTTTTTCTCCTTTTAAATAATTTGGAAGAGTGCATCTTTCTTTTAAATGATAATTTTTTCCTGTTGCTAATTCTTCAACAATGCTAGATATATGTTCTATAAACATTCTTGGTGCATATACCATTAATGGTTCACCTTGAGAATTTACATATTGTGGAAAAGTAAATACATCATAGAAATCAATATTAGTTATCATTCTTTGTGTTGATTTTGGTAATGCTCCCCATTCAAATTCAGTTGATTCCATATAATTTAAGTTAATTATTGAATTTCTTCCTGTAATTTCTTTAACATCATCTTTAAATACACCAGATTGAACTAACCAACATCTATGTCTATGTAATGCATTTTTCATAATTTAAAAACCTCCTTGACTATGTATTATAGCATAAAACTAACTTAAATCATATTTATCGTGTTTTCAAATATAATATATTTCATATTTTTATGTTATGCTTCGTTTAAAAAATTAGTATTTATAAAAAAGACGATAACTTTTAAATAAGTCATCGTTTTTTATTTTAAAACATATTCTATTCTATTATTTCTCATTTCAAAAGATAAACTAATATTATCTGCATTCTTTATTTCATAAGGAACAGATAAGAATACTTTATTATTTATATTGCTAGCGATTGCGTCTACTACATTTAAGATTTTTTTCTTTCCATTATATGTATATCTTACTTTTAAGAAATTATTGAAAAATACTTTATCATCTTTAAAATAGCTACTTATTTGATAGTTTTTATCTAATAGTAATTCATAATCTAAAATTAATAAAACTTTATTATTATTTGGACTTTTTATTAAATCTGTTCTATTAGAACAAACTCCATTATCATCACATACTTGATGAGTATAAGTATAACTACTTTTGAATTCATAATTTTTTATAGTAATTTTAGAATCGCCATAACTTCCTTTATCAAGAATTTCTGTTTCATTTAATTTTTTATTTTTCGTAGCTCTCTTTTTATCTAAATTAACTGCTTTTACTTTTATAGTTTTATATACACTTATAACTCTTTTTTGTTTATCATTATATTCATTTTTATCATAGAATTTTATTACATATTTTTTGCTATAATAATCTTCAGGTACTTTAAATATAAATATATAATTTTTAGTTTCACCTTGTTTTATAGCTTGACCATCATAAGGAATTCCTAAATCAACAAAATGTTCATTAAAATAATTATTAGCATATACATAATCATCTTTAAATAAAATTCTTAATGTGTTAAAGTCAAAACTTTTAGTTTCACCTTGATTTGTAATTTTTATGTTAGCGATGACATATTTAGAATCATCACGAACCTCTTTATTATTTAAGTCATATTTAGTTTCATATACAGAATTTATTGTTATACCAAATTGTCCCGCCACAAAATTTTGGCCAATCTTGTAAGTTTTATTAAATACTATATTTAAAGTAAGTAAAAATGATGCTAATGCTATTCCTAATATTATAATAATTATTCTTATAATAAGTTTATTTTCTAATGTATAGTATTTAAATTCTCTTAATATTTTTCTAGCTTTTCTTTTATATTTATAAGTATTTTTATCAAAATTAATTTCAACTTCTTCATTATCTTGTTCTTCTTGTTTTAATTCTAATATATCTTTACCAAAATCAAACTTCTTTAAATTAAATCCAATACCCATAACGAAATATTTTAATAAGAAGTAAAATATTGGTATAACTATTATAAACGATATATCCGAATATAATTTTAATGTTGTTAATTCTACTATGGACCTACCTGCTTGATAAAATAAATTATCTACAAAGAATAAATATATTATTATTATTGCACAATATATTACACCAAGTACATAATCTCTCATTGGTTTCTTTTTTCTTTTTAATAAAAGAATCATTATAACCAAAATTAATATAGTTGCAAATATTAATAGGTATAATGTAAAACCTATATATGTTGAACTTAACGAACTAAAATTAGATATACTACCCCTATATATTTGATTTAAAATAGTATGTAAATTATTCAATTTATAAATAATATACATTAAAGAAACTGACAAAATTAAATTAATTAATTTAAAATATTTTATCAAAAATGCATAAGGTCTTTTAAATACCATTTATAATCACCTATTCTAATAATGATTATAGCAAAAAAAAAGATATATTGCTATACTCTTTTATATGCAAATAATTGCCCATCATCTAATAGTATTCTATTGTTTATTTTATTAAAATCTTCGTAATTAAGATTAAATAAATCTAATATATCATTTAAATTATCTCCTCTTTTAGTTAAATAGTAACTATATCCACTTTTAGGAATAAGCAATTCTTGATTTTCATAAATATAATCATTCATATTTAATCCATTTATTAAAGCTAAAAGTTCTGGATTAATATTATATTGTTTACTAATCTTATAAAGAGTATCACCTTTTTTTATTTTATAAACATTATATAACTCATTATTCATAATTTACCACCTAATATAATATATTATTTTAATAAAAAAAAGTTCTATTCAGTTTTAGAACTTTTTCTTTCTGGATACATTTTTTTAGCTTCTTTCATATACATTGTAATTATAGATTCAATTTCAACTAAAGCTTTTTTTGTTATATTAGAAAAATTTATGACTTCTTTTGCTGTATCTATAGTGATTCTACCCCATAATAATCCAGAAAAAACTTGTAAATCATTATATAACTCTGGAGTAACGGAGTTTAAACGATATCCAAAGACTATTTGATCTTGACCTATTAATAAACGCTCACTTGTTACACATAACACTGCAGTATCAAAAAAGTTTGTATAGCTGTCATTTTTTTGTGCAGCAAATGCATAAAGTACCTTTTCATCTGGTCCTAAATGTTTTTCTACAACCCTACAATGTTTTTTTACTCTCCACATTATAGTTGTAGGATATCTTTTTTTAAATTCTAAAACTCGTTCATAAACTCCTTTTTCCATACTATCACTCACTTATTAATTTTAATGTTTTTAACTTTTGAACTAAAGAATCTCTATTAACATATCCACTAATACAATCAACTATTTTTCCTTTTTCAGTAAATATAGTTAATGGAGTTCCAAATCCATCTGAAAGTTTGAATTCAGTACCTTTTTGATTACACTTAGCTGGTACTGTTAAATCCATATTTAATATCTTTACATATTCATCTTTATCGTAAGAATCTGAATCAAAAAAATATATATCTAAATTATATTTATTAGCTACTGCATTATATACAGGTTTAAATTTATTACAATAGTAACAAGAATCTCTACCAAACACTGCCATAGTAATTGCATCACTATCTACTAATTTTTTATATTCTTTATAATCCTTAGCAACTTTGTAGCTTCTATTTTTTTCATTTATTTCTGCTACTAAATATGTATCTATATCTTCACTTAAAGCTTCTGTATCTTCCTTAGTATATGTTTTTTGAATATCACCATCTATATACATTGAGAATTTAACATCATCTTCTAATTCATCTGAATTAATACTATATATTTCATATTCATAAGAATAGTCATCTGATTTAGATGATGAAGATGATTTTATTGAACGTAATTCTTTCTTTAAATCTTTTGATACATCTCCATTATATAAAATAAAAGTCTCTTTATTTAATATTTTTTCATTTAAATCATCTAATGATATAGTTTTAATATTTTGTTTAGCGATATAATCCATTACAATAGGTACAAATAATATTACTAAAACTACTATAAGTATAATTAAACCTATATGTTTATTTTTTTCTTTCATTAATACACCCTCCTTTAGATATTTTATCAAAACTTAGCAACTAAGTAAATATTTGTTTTATTAAAAACTAAAATGGTAATTTTTTAACCCAATATCATTCATAGTAATTTCTATATATTCATTACTAACATCAAAATATTCACCATTAGTAGGATTATATACATTGTTGTCTATTAGGCCACAAGAAACTAAATTTGATAAATATATTTTAATATATTTTTCCTCTTTAAATTGATCTGAGTAATTTTTTCCACATGTACTTTCTAAAAAAACATCTGCAGATAAAGATAGATTTTCTCTTAAATTTTCTAATTGATCTGCATTAGTAGTTTTAAATGCAGTACTTATTTTGGGTATCATAATTATTCCAATAATACTAAGTAAAGCAACTACTGTAATAAGTTCTATTAGTGTAAAACCATTTTTTTTCATTTATCCTCCTAATAATAAACATTTTCTAAATATAGACCGTTAGCAGGTACAGTAAGATAAGTAATTTTTGATTTTTGCATGACAAGATTTTTAAAATTTTCTAAAGTAATTTTTTCTTGTCCTACTAACAAAAGTGCACCTACCATATTTCTTACCATATATCTATAAAAACTTTTTCCTATAAATTTAATTGTTATTATATTGTTTGCCTTTGTTATTTTAATATCATATATTTCACTATCATAATTTTCTCTTTGGCCACTAACAAATGGTTTAAATGAACGTTTTCCTATTAATAATTTGCTAGCTTGTTGCATTTTTTTTATATTTAATTTTCTACAATAGTTATAAACATAATTATTTTTTATAGGATCATATTCTCCAATATTAATTAAATATTTATAAACTTTCTTTTTTACACAAAATCTAGCGTGAAAGTCACTTGTTACATATTCGCAATCTTTAACATATAATTCATCACATATTAAAGAGTTTATTGCATTTTTTAATCTATCAGGTGGTATTTTTATATCCAAATCAAAGTGGCATTTTTGATTTAATGCATGAACTTGTCTATCAGTTCTTCCACTACCTTTTACAACTACATCTTTTTTATTGATTTTAGATAATGCTTCTTCTAATTCTTTCTGAACTGTTTTATATTTATTTAATCGTTGAAATCCATAAAATGCACTGCCATCATAAGATATAGTAATCAAATATCTCATTTGACACTCCTATATATATCTTTTAATAATTCTTTTGAATCTACAGTGTAATCTAACTTTTTTTTCTTTTTATTTGCAAGCCGTATAAATTTTATTATTTCAGGCATATCTATTTTAATTGTTGATTTATATATTTTGTTAAATTCATCATTAAAAATTATATTATTGTTTTCAAAAATAATTAATTCAGTACATAATTTATTTAAGAAAACTATATCATTACTTATTACAACTAATGTTTTATTATATTTTATTTTTAAATAATTTATAATTTTATTTTTATTTTTACTATCTAAACCTTTATCAAAATAATCTAATACTAATATATTTCTATCTTGTAATAAACTATAAACTAATAATATCATTTTATATTGACTTTTACTTAAATCTTTTATTTTTTTATCTAATAATTTTAAATTCAAATCTAAATCTTTAAAAATATCTATTATATTAGTATCTATTTTTAATTTATAACCATTTAAAAATCTTCTAACCTTCCATTCATCATCAAAGTTTATACCTAATAATTCTATACCATAATTAACTAAATCTAATTTATCTTTATATACTGCGATAAATTTTCCTTTTTTAAATATTTGACAATTTTTATCTATATACATTAATTCCATAATATATCAATAAGCTCCTTATATACAATATGATTTTCATCTATTAGGTCATAACTTTTTAATAAATTATTTAATTCGTAAATAAATGGCATATCAAGATCATTGTTTTTGAAATTTAATTCATCTAATAAAATATTATTTAAATCATCATATTTATCTTTTTTACCTTTATTCATTATTAATACTTTATCAAATAGTAATATTTCTTCTATATCACTAGTTATAGAAATTAAAGTAATATTTTTTTCTTTAATATAATTAAGTATTTTTATTTTTTTATCTTTATTTAAATATGTCAATAAATCATCAATACATATAATAGTTGGTATTATTATTAAAAATGATAATATTTTTATATATATTTTATCTTCTATATTGGTATCTTCAAACTTTTTATAATATATATTTTCCAATTTAAAGTAATCTATGAATTCTTTTGTTCTTTTTTTTATGTCTTCTTCAGTATAATTTAAAAGTTTTAAATAATATTCTAATTCTGATTTTACATATGGTGTGGAATATCTATTATCATCTAATATAGTTACTATGTTATTTCTTTTATAAGAAAGACTATAATCATTGATATTTTTATCATCAATAAAAATATCATTATTTAATACTTTTCCACATATCTTTTTTAAGATACGACTTTTACCACTGCCATTCGGTCCAATGATGCTAACTAATTCTCCAGAATTTATATTAATATCTAAATCTTTAAAATACATTGTTTTCATAAAACCACACCTTTAATTAATTGTATCAAATAAAAGCTAAAAATTCATCATAAATATAATATAATTTATAAAAAAAAGAAACACGTTAATAGTGTTTCTCAAGTATTATTTCACAATATTTTTTAGTTTATTTAAAACTAATATTATATCGTAATACAAGGTACTCAAATAATACTCGTGAGTACTTTTATATTATTATTTATTTATTTTTTTTTATTATACCAGTTTTTTCCAACTCTTCATTTTCAACTTTTACATTTAAACATAGCCCTATAACAAATATATAACATAGCCAATAAATCCATAACATAAGAATTGCAAAACTGCTTAAACTACCATAATAATTATCATATGATGTAAAATTATTTATCCAACCACTATATAAATAAGTTGCGATTACCCAAAAAATTGTTGTAAATACTGCGCCAATATTAATTCCTTTTCTTTCTATTTCTTTATCTGGCGCAATTACATATATTGATTTTATAAAAATATATATAACTACCCAAGTAATAGGTCCTCTCAAAACTGCTAAAATCGGATCTATTATCTGTTTTATATCAAAGTAATTAAAACTAGACATTATTTTATTTCCTAAAAGAGGAACTAGTAGAATAAATAAGCATAATACACATAATAATAGTGTCATGAATATAGCTTTTAATCTTCTTTTTAAATATGGTTCTTGTTTAATTCCATAAATTTGATTAGATACTAATATAACAGAATTAGCTCCTCCTGATGCTATATAAAACATTATAATAGCAACTAGGATATGTCTAAAACTAAAGCTTTGATTCAAAATGGAAGGAACTATTAATTCTAACTTAACATCTGCAAATATTCTTGTTAAAATTTCTGTTACTGTTGATACTGATATACCTAATAAACTTCCTATCCAAGAAAGAATTGATATTATTGGAACAACGCTTAAAATTATGAAAAATGCTAATTGTCCTGGCAGTAACATCATTTCTGGTTTTAAAATTATAGACCATACTTTTTTTAAAAAATTTTTTATGTACTTTTTATTTTTATTTGCGAGTAATGAAATAAACTCAATTATTTTGTTTTTCATTCTCTTCCTCATTTAAAGGTTTGTTTTTTCTCATAAGTATAGTAGCTTCATTAAATGCATCTTCGATTAATTTTAAATCATCATTAATCATACTAAATCCTATTGCTACTCCATATTCGTATGGTAATTTTTTAAATTCTTTTACTAATTTTTTAATATAACTTATTACTTGTTTTTCAGTATAACCAACAAGATATATCATGAATTCATTACCATCAGTTCTTAAAAGCTCTGTATTTTCTAATTGAGTTTTAAATAATACATTAGCAGCTGCTTTAATTTGTTTATCTCCTTCTTCATGTCCAAAAGTGTCGTTTAAATATTTTATGTTATTTAAATCTAAAACTATTACACATTGTGGATAAACTGTATTTTGATTCCATATTTCTATTCTATCATTTAAATAATTTCTATTTTTTAGACTCGTTAACATATCAACGTATCTTATTTTGTCATTATTTTTTACTTTTGTATTTAAAACTATTCTTCTTTTTCTTTTTATTACAAAGTATATAGCTGCTACTAAAACTACTAAGAATATTATTGTATATCTAGCTAGTTTAACAGCATTGCTACCAGCTTTATAAGTTCTAAAATAATTATCTAATCCATCTTCTATCATTATTTTTGGATTAAGTGTATTTACATAAGCATTAAATAATTTATAGAATGTATCATCGCTCTTTTTATAATTAAATGTATATTTTAGATTATCACTAATTCCTGTTAATCTTATACTTATATCATTTAAATATTCATTCAAATAATTATCATAACTATATTTATCAACTATTACTAAGTTATTCTTTTTTATTAAACTTTTTATATTAGAATTCTTCTTATATGTTTTTATAGTAATATTATTATATCCTTCTAAATAACTATATAAAAGTGAATTTTCTAAAACATATACTTCTCCACGATATGCTTTTAAACTATCTATATTTATGTTAGTATTTCTATTAGATAAAAGATAAAATTCAACAGGTAAGTTTATGTTTATATTAGAATAATTTGTATTAATATTATATTGATTAAAATATAAATCAATTTTACCTTTATCGATATCATGTTTTAAATCATTAATATTTCTTACTTTAGTAAAATCAAATTCTATATCACTAAAATTAGTAAACGAATTTAAATATTCACTAACTATTCCTGTAAAGTTACCTTTTGAAATAAGAGAATAAGGTTGATTAACTATATACTCAAATTTATAAGTAGAATCTGTAAGTTTATCTTCATCTATATCACTGATTTCTAAACTATCTATAAATAAATTATAATTGTTTAAATCGTAACTTTTATCAAATTTATCTTTACTCCATTTATTATAGTATTTAGTTAAAATTGAATTTAAAGTTTCATCACTACCTAAATGTAATGAATAATAAATTTTAGCATCATTAAAGAAATAACTTACATTATATGATTTCTTTATTATTGTATCTTTATATTTATTTAGTGGAACTATAACATAATTAACATTATTATCATCAAAACTTTTAAATAATTCATCAATATTAGTAAATGTAGTTATTGTACCACCTATTGTATAATAGCTAGTCATATAGTTTAAATCATCACTCATAATACCTACATTACTTTTGCTTAATTCATCTAAATCAATTAATGTTTTATTTTCCTTAGTTAATAGAACATAATAATCTGTATATATCAATAAATCTCTAGTGTCATAATTTGTCCCTACATTAAATCCAAAGGAATCATTTGAATTTTCTACAGAATAAACTATATTATTAAGTGTTAATCCAATATCTTCTTTAAAATCTGATATAAAATCATAGTATACTCCACTACCATTTTTTCCAAATACATTTATATCATTAGGAACATATATTGAATATACACTATTTTTATTGTTATCTATCCATGTTTTTTCTGCAATACTTAAACTATTTTTATCTTTTAAAAGTCTATATAACATAAATGTTGAACCTGATAAAACTACTATCGCTATTGCAAAAATTATTATAACTTTCTTAAATTTTTTCATATTATCACCTATGAACTATATTTAGTCCACTTAATTGTTGTATTTCCACCTTTAATATATCCCATAATAGGAAAATTTTCTGTAATACTTTCATCTTTATTATTAAATATATATTGTATATCGTAATTTGTTTTTATAGGTTCTTCAAATAATCCTAAAGTTGTTTGTGCAATTGTTTCTGAATCTTTATGTGTTCCTGTTTTTAAATCTACAATAACATATATTAATTTTCCTTTTACTTCTACATTAGCAGTTTCTACTAATTCATTAGCTACTAATGCATCTTCGATTGATTTTTGTTTAGATTCTTCAAATTTAATTTCTTTTATACTGTCTAATCTATTACCATATTTGTCCTTAGTTGTTTGACCGAAAAAATACCCAATAACCCCTATTAAAATTGCTATAATACATATAATAGATATAATCATAAGAATTGAATATACTCTATTTCTTTTGTAAAAAGCTTTAATTTTAGTTAGCATTTTTTATTCCACCTCTTTGATAAAGATATTATACAATATAATTTTAAAGTTATCAAACATAATAGAAGTCATTTAATAATATTAAATTCAAAAAAAATATTAACTTAAAGTTAACATTTCTTCTAATTTTTGTTCATCCCAAATTTCTATACCTAATTCTCTAGCTTTATCGTACTTACTTCCAGGATTTTCTCCAACTATAACTACATCAGTTTTTTTACTTACTGATTCACTAGTTATACCTCCATTATTTTCTATAATACTTTTTATTTCATCTCTACCATAGTTAGATAGCGTTCCTGTAACAACAAACTTTTTATTAACTATATTAGGATTTTCTGTTATAACTTCACCTTTATATTGCATATTGATACCTAATTTTTTTAAATTATTAATAAGTAAAATATTATGTGAATCCCTAAAGAAATCATAAACATTTTTGGCTAATATTGGACCAATATCTTTAATCTCTATAAGTTCTTCTAATGAAGCATTTATTAAATTATCAATATTAATATATTTTTTAGCTAAAATTTTAGCATTTTTTTCTCCTATACCAGATATACCTATTCCATATATAAGCCTTTCTAAACTATTAGTTTTACTTTTTTCTATACTTTCTAATAAATTTGATACACTCTTTTCTCCAAAACCTTCTAATTCAATTAATTCTTGTTTTCTTTCATTTAATGAATAAATATCTTCTATAGTATTAATGATTTTCATATTATAAAAATCTTCTACAATTCTTTCGCCTAATCCATCAATATTCATAGCTTTTCTCTCTACATAATGAATTAATGCTTCAATATTTCTCTTTGGGCAATTATCATTAGTACAAAAATAATCTATACCACTTTTACTTAAAACCAAATCACTACCACATATAGGACATTTTTTTATCATTACAAAAGCTATCTCGTTACCATTTCTTCTTTCAGTTACACTATTTACTACTTCAGGAATAACATCTCCGGCTTTTCTTATGCTTACAATATCTCCTATTCTTAAATCTTTTTCTAAGACGTACTGCTCATTATGCAAAGTTGCTCTTCTTATTGTACTTCCTTGTAATATTACAGGTTCTAATACTGCATTAGGTGTTATTAAACCTGTTCTTCCAACTGTGAAAATAATATCAGTTAATTTTGTTAAAACCTCAGTAGCTGGAAATTTATAGGCTGTTGCCCATTTTGGATATTTAGCAGTATAACCTAAGCGTTTTTGAGCATCTATTTCATTAACTTTAATTACAACACCATCTATATCATATGGCAAACTTTCTCTTAAAGAACCTTTTTCATTTATATATTCTATAATTCCTTTTACATCACTAACGATTTTATTATTAGGATTTGTTTTAAAACCCAATGATTTCATAAATTCTAAAGCTTCATAATGAGTTTTTATCCCATAGTCTTCAGGATTTGGCAAATGATATATAAATGCATCAAGTTTTCTTTGTTCTGCAATTTTACTATCTAATTGTCTAATGGAACCTGCTGCAGCATTTCTACAATTTTGTAATAATGGAAGTCCTTCTTTTTCTCTCAATTCATTTAAACTTTTTAAAGTTTTTTTAGACATGAAAATTTCTCCACGTACTTCAATATCTATAGCTTTATTAATTTTTAAGGGTATTGATCTTATAGTTTTTACATTGTGAGTTATATTTTCACCAACTACACCATCACCACGTGTTGCTGCACTAAAAAATAATCCATTTTTATATTTTAAAGAAACTGATAACCCATCAATTTTAAGTTCGCAAACATAATTTGGGTTTTCTCCTTCTTTTTTTATTCTATCATCAAAATTTATAATTTCAGATTCATTAAATACGTTGCTTAAACTAAGCATTGGAATATCATGTCTAACTTTTTCGAATCCTTCAATAACTTCTCCACCAATTTTATTAGTTGGACTATCTGGTCTTGCTAATTCTGGATGGGCTATTTCTAAATCTATTAATTCTCTTAAATATTTATCATATTCTTGATCTGTTATTGTAGGATTGTCTAAAACGTGATATTCATAATTTGCTTTATTTAAAATATTTAATAATTCATCATATCTTTCTTGCATTATATCACCATAATTTCTTAGGATATTCATTAATATCTATCATTTTATTTATTGAAGATGCAACTTTTTCTTTATCTTCTTTATAAGTAACACCATACCATTTGCTTTTTGTTTTTAGCAATTTTACTTTTAATTTATTTTGTTTAATATGTTTATCTATCATATCATGAATCAAAAATTCATCTGTTAGTGGATTTTTAATATTTTTTAAAAATAACTCAAAATCTTTTTCTAAAAAATCAAATATCTTTGGCGTAAACAAAAGCATACTCATAGATACATATTTATCTTTATCTGTTTCAAACTCTTTTCCATCTTTTAATGTTTTCCATTTTAATTTATCATCTGATTCATAAACAGAACATTCAGTAATACCTACTACATAAGAATCATTTATTTCGCATAATCCTCGCTTAACTGCACCATTTTCACTTAAAGTATTTACAACTTTATATCCAATTAATCCAAACGTATTATCATTAACTTCTTCTTTTAAAAAATTATAAGCCTGAATAAAAGCATCTCTACCATAAAAATCATCTGCATTAATCATTAAAAAGTTTTCTTTTATAATATTTCTTGCCGCTAATATAGCATGGCCTGTACCCCATGGTT
Source organism: uncultured Bacilli bacterium (assembly GCA_947632375.1). Classification (GTDB taxonomy): domain Bacteria; phylum Bacillota_I; class Bacilli_A; order RF39; family UBA660; genus UMGS1124. The sequence goes on along the minus strand of CANRPF010000019.1, from coordinate 16,939 downwards.
TTTCTCTTTCAATTTTATTAGAGTTAGGAATATCATAAACGTCTTGAAAAGCGTATTCTACTTTTATTTTTCCAACTAGTCTATTTCCTATTGTATTTTTAAAATCTTCTAATAGTTCTCTTTTTATTACAAAGACTACTTTATCAAATCCAGCTTTAATTGCATCATATACTGAATAATCTATTATAAATTCTTTATTTGGACCAAATGGTTCCATTTGTTTTAATCCACCATATCTACTACCAATTCCTGCTGCTAAAATCAATAATGTCATATAATCCTCCTTATACTTTTGAAATACTCTTATGATTTTTCATTAATTTTTTTATACCACTTTTAAAAGCTACATCTATTAAATCACCATTCATCTTTACTACAACACCTGTACCTAAAGTTTCATGGTTTATAATATCTCCTATTTTTATATCACCATTTTCTTTTTTATTATACATTTCTTTTGTATTAATTTTCTTTTCTTCTTTTATACCACATTCCGCTTCTTCAATATACTTTGTATCTATTTCATTAATAAATCTACTTGGTAAGTTCATAGTATCTTTTCCATACAACATTCTTCTTTTTGCGTTTGTTATATATAACCTAGATTTAGCTCGTGTTATTCCAACATAACAAAGTCTTCTTTCTTCTTCAAGACCATTTTCCATAAGGCTCATATTATGAGGAAATATTCCTTCTTCCATACCAACTAAAAATACTACTTCAAATTCTAAACCTTTAGCACTATGGATTGTCATCAAAGTTACTTCATCATTATCATTTTTATGACTAGCCATATCACTAATCAAACTTATTTCTTCTAAAAAATCTCCTAAATTTACACAACCTGTTCTTTCTTCAAAAGATGCAGTAATACTTTTAAATTCCATTAAATTATCTAATCTTAATTCATTTTCTAATGTTTTATCATCAACTAATTCTTGTTTAATACCTGTTATATTTAATATTTCATCAATCAATCCTGTTAAACTTAGACTTTCACTTTTTTCTATTAATGTCATAATTATATTTTTGAATTCTAGTTCTTTTTTGGTACTTAAAGCATCAAACATACTTATACCTTCTACTTTGCTAATATTCTCTAAATTTTTTATAGCACTTTCTCCAATACCTCTTTTTGGAACATTTATAATTCTTCTTAAACTTACTTCATCTTGTGTATTATATATTAATCTTAAATAACTTATTAAATCTTTTATTTCTTTTCTACTATAAAAATAATAACTTCCAACAACTTTATATGGTATTCCTTTATTTAAAAATCCTTCTTCTAAAACTCTAGATTGAGCATTTGTTCTGTAAAGAATACCTATATCTTCTTTTTTATAACCTTGTTTTAATAATTTTTCTATTTCTTCTATAATAAGAGTTATTTCATGTTTTTCATCATAAGCTTTAATATACTTGATTTTTTCTCCATCACCCTTATCACTCCATAATTTTAAATCTTTTCTTTCTTTATTATTTTTTATAACAGAATTAGCAGCATTTAAAATATTATTAGTACTTCTATAATTTTCTTCTAATTTTATTATTTTTACATCTTTATAATCTTTTTCAAAATTTAATATATTTCTATAATCTGCTTGTCTAAAACTATATATACTTTGATTTACATCTCCTACAACAAATATATTTCTTGTTTTACTTGCTAATAGTTTACTTAACTTATATTGTACAGGATTAGTATCTTGATATTCATCTATTAAAATATATTTATATTTATCTTGATAATGTTCTAATACTTGTTTATTTTTTTCTAATAAGTCAACAGGTTTCCATAGTAAATCATCAAAATCAACTGAATTATTATTAACCATTTTTTTATTATATTCAAAATATATTTCTTTAACTATTTGATCTATTTCAGTATTAAAAAACTTTTCTAAATCTATAGGACTTAGCATTTGATTTTTTATAAAACTTATTCTATTTCTTATATAATGAGGACTTATTTGTTTTATATCGATATTTTTATCCTTCATTATTTTTTTAATTATTGTTAAAACATCTTCACTATCAATAATAGTAAAATTTTTATCTAACCCTAATAAAGAGTAATTTTCTCTAATTATTCTTAAACCAAATGAATGAAATGTTCCTATAAAAGCATTAGTATATCCTACTAAGTTTGTAACTCTTTCTTGCATTTCTTTTGCAGCTTTATTTGTAAATGTTATTGCTAATATATTATAGTCTTTTATTCCATTATCTAGAAGATATGCTATACGTGTTGTTAATACTTTTGTTTTTCCGCTTCCAGCTCCAGCCATTACTAAACATGGACCATCAATGTGCTTTACGGCCTCTTTTTGAGATTTATTTAAACTGTCCAAATTCATATGTTACCTCTTAATTTAATTATACCAAATAACTATTCGTTTAAATATAAAAAGTTGTATAAACTACAACTTTATTTCATATCTTTTTTCATTTCTATATATTTTTCATAATAAGAATCTATTACTTTTTTATTAAAAGGAACTTCACTAGATTGTTCCATTTCTATAAGTCTAGATAATTCTCGTTTTAATATTTTATCTATTTCTTTTGGATATTGCATTATTTTGCTATGATAATTATATTCATTTCTATCTAGGACTTTAAATGCTCCATCTGGAAAAACTCTTAAATCTAAATCATAATCTATATATTTAATAATTTTATCATCTATTAAAAATGGAGAGGCTATATTACAGTAGTAAAAAAGACCATATTTTTTTAATTGTGCAATTATATTAAACCATCTTTTTTTATAGAAAAATATAATAGCTGGTTCTTTAGTTTTATGTGTTGCACCATTACTTTCTGTAACTTTTGTTTTAAAGTTGCCACATACTATATAATCATCATTAACTTCTAGTACTGTTGCTTCATCCCAAGTTCGATGAATCTTTCCATTATGTTTATAGCAATGAATTTCGTATACATCTCCAACTTTGATTTCTTCATTCATTTTGTTTCCTTCTCACTTAAGAATAATTATACAACATAAGAATTAAAAAAACAAAGTTTAAAACATTATTTCTTTATATATCTTTATTATATTGTTATAATCTAAACTTTCTTTTGAAATTAATATTCCATATAATCCATCAATATTTTTTAAGTTATTAACGATATCTATACTTACTCCTCCACCATAAACTAATTTAATATTATTAGATCTAGTAGATAAAAACTTTTGAATTTCTTTAATATCATCAACTAATTTTATTATATCTATATTTTCACTACCTATATTATCTTTTGGTTCTAATGCAATAACTATTTCTTTATCTTTTGTATAATTTAATATATCATCTAATTCTATTTTAGTATTTTCTAAATTTTCATGGCCTACACAATATATGGGAATCATATTATTTTTTATACATTTTTCTAACTTTTCTTTTATTATAATTTTATCTTCTTTATTATATATTCTTCTATCATAATGTCCTATTAAAACATATTTTACATTTAAACTTTTTAGTTGAGTTGAATTTATTTCTCCTGTTTTATTAAATTCATCAAATCTTGAGATATCTTGACTACCTAAAGTATATTTTCCTTTTTGAAAAACAGAAAGATAACATAAAGATGGACATATTATTAAATCTAATTTTCTTATCTTTTTTTCATAATTTAATATATCTTTATAAGATAAGTTAGCTTTATGATTAACAATTATTTTCATTAATCTTCCAAAGCCTCTAATTTGCCTTTTATAATATATTCCAAAGTAGCTCCTCCACCTGTAGACTTATAATAAAAAGCATCTTTATAACCTAATTTATTTACTGAAGATACTGCATCTCCTCCACCAACAAATACTTTAGCTTCAGATTTACTTAAATAATTTAATATTTCATTAGTACCTTTTTTAAATCTTTCATCTTCATATAATCCAACTGTTCCATTTATAAATATTGTTTTAGCTTCTTTAATTATATTTTCATAATTTAAAATAGATTCATTTCCAATATCATATATAATATCGTCTTCATTTATATCATTAATATTTCTCGTTAAAACTTTATCATTATTAAGAACTACAAAATCTATTGGCGTTACTATTTTTTCATTATTTTCTTTTATTATATCTTTCACTTCTTGAATTGCATCGACACTTATTAAAGATTTTCCAACGTTATTACCATTTGCATATAAAAATGTATTTGCAATTCCTCCACCTAAAATTAATTTATCACATTTAGTTAATAATTCTTTTATCATTAAAGTTTTATCATCGACTTTTGCTCCACCCATAATAACAATGAATGGCTTTTCAGAATGATATAACAATTCATCTAATTTTGTTTTTTCTTCATTTATTAAATAACCATACCCAGAAGTTAAATATTTTTTTACTCCATATGTTGATGCATGCTTTCTATGACTTGTACCAAAAGCATCATTTATATATACATCCGCTAAAGAAGCCCAATATTTAGATAATTCATTATCACAAGAACTTTCTAGTTTATTAGGATAATCTTCATATCTAGTATTTTCTACCATTAAGATTTCTTTTTCTTTTAGGTTTCTAACTAAATTTTCTAACTCTTCTCCTCTTGTCTTTTTAGAAAAGTAAACATTTGTATTTAATAACTCTTTTAATCTTATATAAACAGGATAAAGAGTGTTTTTTAGTTTATCTTCTTCACTTTTTACTTTTCCTAAATGGCTTAAAATAATAATACTACAATTATTATCTAATAAATAATTTATAGTTTTTAAACTCATTGCTATTTTTGTATCATCTACAATTTTAGAATCTTTTATAGTTACATTAAAATCTACTCTTAATAAAACTCTTTTTGATTTTATATCAATATTTTCTATAAATTCCATCATATTCACCAATTTAATTATAATTTATTAAAAAAAGAAATACAAGTAATGTATTTCTAATAATTAACAATTTCATTAATACTTACATTTTGTGTATAATTTTTATACTTATTTTTAGCGGTATTAACTAAATTAATCCAATGAGGACTTGCTATTTTGTTTCCATTATCATCTCTAGTTGGACAATATTTTTTTCCTATAAGATATTCATTAGTTAAACCTTTTCCAAAATAACTTCTTGACAACATTCTTATATATTTTAAAACACCAATTTCTATATTTTCATGACTTATAAGTCCATTGCTACTCATACCACCGTAAATATTATTTTTATGTAACATATATTTAACTTTATAATATCCACTTTCAGCCGCTCCAATACTAAGAGCTAATGTTGAATCAACATTATCATAAATACTAGTATAATATAGTATAAGATTTTCTATATAATCACTTGTTCCGTTATAAGATACATGTTTTTTATTTCTAATCTTTGGATATAAATCAGATAATTCGTAAAAGTATTCGACTATACCATATTCAATATTTCTATATTTTTTTAAATTTCCTTCTTTATCTTTCAAGAAGCCGATGTTTGTCGGTTCAATATAATCATATTGTTCGCTTCTCGTTATAATATTATCTTTTACAAATTCGTAATTAAATCCAAATATTTTTGAAAAAAACAATAATTCTTCATTTTCTTCTTCTAAATAACTATATATATCTTTTTCTATAATTCTAGGCTGATCGTAAGTAATTGCCTCTAAATTAACTATCTTAATTTTTTTTAATTCTAATAACTCATTCCTCAATTGAGGTTTGAGGGGTACCACATCTTCTGTATCAGCATTTATAACAGTCTCAGTTTTGGCCTCAACTTTTAATGTAAATGTTATTACAAAAATAAGTAAAATTATCAAACAACACAAAATATGTTTTAAAGCTTTATTACAAGCTTTTCCTTTTTTCATTATGTTCTCCTCCTAAGTCGAACTTCTATATACTATCATATTTGTTATGGTTTGTCAATTTTGCTCTTATTCACTTTTTGGCAAAAAAAAAGAAAATTTTGTAGATTTTCTTATATTTTATAATTATAATCAGTTGGAATTTCTAGTTTTATTCCTGTAAATACACTAGTATCATCCGCTAATTCTTTAATATTATCAAAGTCACTACTTATTCCGTTTGAAGTTAGATAATTATCTATTGCATATTTATTGAAATAATATATTGCTTCCCAATTATCCTTACTTGGATATACCTTTTCAGCTATATTCATTAAAGATTCTCCATCGCTTAATACATAAGAGACAGAGCCAATTTCTTCATCTTCTGCTACTTTTTCATCTTCAACTTTTTCTTCTGTTTGTTCTTCTTTTGGTTCATTAACTTCCTCTTTTGGTTCTTCTTCAGTTATAGGTGTTTCTTCTTGAGGAGTATCTTCTTCTATCTTTGTATCTTCTTTTGTTTCAGTTTCATCTGGTTCTATTTCATCAGACAATTTACTTATTTCATCTTTTATATCTTCTTTAGGATTATCATTAGATTCTTCTTTTATATCATTTGTTTGTACTTCTATAGTATCAGTTTCACTTGAATCTTCATCAATTTCTTCATCTGATTCTAATGTTAAATCTTCGCCAAATCCTAATTCTTTAATAAGTGGATTGATTGCATCATGAGCTTCTTTAACATTTGTTGAGCATGCTTCAGGAAATGCATTAATAACACTTTCTTTTTTAGTAGTGAATTTTTGAATTTCAATTTCTCTATTTTGAATTTTCTTTTGACAGAATTCTATTTCTTCTCTTATTGGTAAAGGTAATTTTTCCAAAGCTTTATTAAATTCTTCTTCTGTTTTAGATAAATCTTTACTTAATTCTTGTTTATTATTACTTGGAATATTGAAATCTCCTTCATCATTTTTAGCACTTAAATATTCTTTTTCTACTAATAATGGTGTATTTTCTCCTGTAACAGCATCTAAAATCTCAGTTAAATCATTTAACCTTACATTATTATTTTCAATTTCATTTTGGCATTCAATAATTCTTTCTGGATCAGTTGTTTCAAATATTTCAGTTTTTAATTCTTCTAATTTTGCTTCAGTTTCATCAATTCTATCTTGCAATTCTTTAATTCTTTTTTGATTTATTTCTAATGTTTCATCTATTTCTTGCAATCTATCATTCTCATCATCTAATGAAGACAAAATGGTCCTATATGTATATATTCTATTAACAACTTCTTCATCTATATTTTCTTTTTTTAAAATCTCAGCCATTTCAGCTTGTAAACTTCTTATTTCTTTAGCATATTTATCTATTTCTAATTCATATTTATTTATTTGATTCAATGCTAAAAGATTTTCTAAAGATTCTTTAATTAATGTATTTTCAAATAGTAATTCGCTCATAATACTTATCCCTCTCTATTCTAAATATTATTATAACATAATTATTTTATAATTCAAGAAATTTAGAATAAAATTATTAATTTTATCCAAAATAGATAATGGAGGGATGATATGAAAAGTGTGCCAAATATTATAAGTAGTAAAGATTTATCATATATAGAAGATATGCTAAATTGGAAATTTATATTAATTAAAAAAATTAATAATTATATTGAAATTACTGAGGATAATGATATAAAAAAAGTATTAGTAGAATCATATGAAAATTTATTAGATAATTTTGATGAATTAATGCAAATTTTAAAATAGGAGGAGAATATGAGCGAAAAAATTAAAAATGAAGAGACTAAATTAGATAAAAGTTGTTTTTTAAATGATAGTGATATTATAAATGATGTTCTTATATCTTATAAACACTTAGTTGTTTCGATAGCTACGGCATTAAATGAGGCTAGCAATAAAAATATATATAAAACTTTTTTAGATATTTTTACTAGAGTTAGTGAAAATCAAGCTTTACTATTTGATTGTGCATTCAAAAAAGGATGGTATCAATTAGAAGAAGCGCCTACAACAAAAGTTAATGAAGCTTATAAAAAATTCGAGAAAAAGATTCCAGAATTATCATGTAATTTTGAACAAGATGAATAAAAGAGTTCTTTATGAACCCTTTTTTATTTAATCTAAACATTATAATAATCATCATCTTCTAATTCCTCTTCTTCGAAATTCCAAGAATCATGATTTCCCTTTTTTACCTCATTTTGTTCACTAGGCATTAAATAATCTATTTTTTTATCTTTTTTTGTTTTTTTAGATGAGCTTAAAAAAATTCCTGCAAGTACTTCACTAAAAGTCAAATGTTTTTGTTCTTTTTTCTTTTTAGCTATTGCTTTATCTATTAGTTCTGTATCATCATTTGTACTTTCTAAATTTTCTTTTATTTTATATAAAGTATTTAAATCGATATTGGCTAATTTATCATCAATAGCATCAATAATTTGATTTTCATCAATAGTGTAATGCTTTTCTTGTTTTCTTGTCATAAATTCACCTATAAAAAACATATATTTTTAAAAAAACTCTCTAAAATAGAGAGTATATAACATAATGGCGCCCGTTGTAGGACTCGAACCTACGACCTAACGGTTAACAGCCGTGCGCTCTACCGACTGAGCTAAACGGGCAATATATTGGAGCGGGTGATGGGAATCGAACCCACGTTATCAGCTTGGAAGGCTGAAGCTCTACCATTAAACTACACCCGCAATAAGTAGGCAATTTAAATTATATCATAGATTACTTAAATTGCAATACTTTTTTTTGTGTTTTTTATTATTTTTTTAACATAGATAGTGATACTTTATGTTTTTCTAAAGATATATCATCTACATAACATGTTATTATATCTCCTACTGAAACTACATCGTTTGGATCTTTTACAAACTTATCGCTCATCTTTGAAATATGAAGTAATCCGTCATCGTGTAACCCAATATCAACAAAGGCTCCAAATGAAGCTACATTTCTTACTGTGCCTTTTAATTCCATACCTATTTTCAAGTCTTCGATTGTTAAGATATCGCTTTTTAAAATAGGTGGATCTACTTCAGTTCTAGGGTCTAGACCTGGATTTAATAATTCTTTAACAATATCTTCAACAGTATATTTATCTGCAGATAATTGTTCTGATAATTTATCTATATTGGCTTCTTTTAATATCTTTTTAAAATCTTTGGAATTGATATTTTCTATATTTAGATTTAGATTTTCTAATATTTTATTAGCGATATTATAACTTTCTGGATGTATACCTGTATTATCAAGTGGATTTAATCCATCATTAATTCTTAAAAATCCAACAGATTGTTCATAAACTTTATCACTTAATCCTATTCTTTTTAAATCTTCTCTTGATTTTATATAAGTTTTTTCCTTATATTTCATTATTTTATTTATTACACTTGTTGTTAATCCTGAAATATATTTTAAAATACTTTCACTTGCAGTATTTACATTTACTCCTACTTCATTTACTATTTTTGATACAACGAAATCTAAATTATCTCCTAATTTTTTCTGATTAACATCATGTTGATATTCACCTATTCCTATACTTTTAGGATCAATTTTTACTAATTCACTTAATGGATCTTGTACTCTTCTTCCAATGCTTACAGCACTTCTTTCTTGAACTTCATAAGTTGGAAATTCTTTTTGTGCTAATTTGCTAGCAGAATATACAGATGCACCTGCCTCAGAAATAATTGTATAATATACACCTTTTAATTCTTGGCAAACTGATGCGACTAATTCTTCACTTTCTCTTGATGCTGTACCATTTCCTATCGCTATTAAATTTAATTTATATTTTGTTATTAATTCTTTTAATTTTTTTATTGCACCTGTTTTATCATTTTTTGGTTCATGTGGATATATTACATCTATATGTAAAACATTACCATTTTCGTCTAAACAAGCTAATTTACATCCTGTTCTATATGCAGGATCGAATCCTAAAACTCTATAACCTTTTAATGGTCTTGTCAATAATAAGTTTTCTAAATTAGTCTTAAATATATCTATTGCTTTATCATCTGCATACTCTGTCATTTCAGATCTTATTTCTCTTTCAATACTAGGAAGTATTAATCTTTTTAGACTATCTTTTATTGCATCTTTAACTATATCTACTACAAATGATTTATTATTTTTAATTATTTTATTTTCTAAAAATAAAATAATCTCATCTTTATTATAGTCTAAGTCAACTGATAATATACCTTGTTTTTCACCTCTATTGATAGCAAGAGTTCTATAACTTTTCATATATTTTATTAAATCTTTAAAATCATAATATATTTCATATAATTTATTCTCATCTAACGCATTCTTTTTTTTCTTGCTAATTATGTACCCTTTATTAAAAATAAAACTTCTAATGTGTTTTCTATAATATGCGTTATCACTTATCCATTCACTTATTATATACTTTGCATTTTCTATAGCTATATCGGTATCAAATCCATAAGGTTTACATAATTGTTCTATTGAACCTTCTATAGGAAATGACATAATTTTCTTTGCTAGTGGTTCTAATCCCATTTTTATTGCTTCACTAGCTTTAGTTTTTTTCTTTTCTTTATATGGTCTATATAAATCTTCTACTTCTGTTAATTTTTGACATTTTAAGATATTATTTTTTAATTCTTCTGTAAGTAAACCTTTTTCTTCAATAAGTCTTATAACAGCTTCTTTTCTTTCTAACAAATTTTTATGATAATTATATAAATCACTTATACTTTTAATTTGGTTTTCATCTAACGCATTCGTTGCTTCTTTTCTATATCTTGCTATAAAAGGTATTGTTGCACCCTCACTTAATAATTTAAGTGTCGCTATTATTTGTTTTTCTGTTATATTTAAATCTTTTACTAACTGTGATATTACTATGTCGTTCATTTTTACCTCTAACTTTCGATTTTTATTATAGCATTTAAATTATTGTATGTAAATTAATTAAAAAGCAACATAATAGTTGCTCTTGTTAAAAGTTAATTTATTATTTTGGCTATTTCAATTATTTCACTTTCTTTATAATATCCAATAGTTAACTTATCTCCGTTATTTATAAAAGGAAGATTATCACTTAAGTTAATAGATGCTATATATTTTTTATCATCAGTATCTACTATATAATAAAATGTATTGCCATTTTTTGTTGCATTTTTTATTGTTTTTATTGATATATCTTTTTTTATTAAAAGATCTTCACCAATATCACTTGCGTAATTTTCTAAATAATTTTGTGCTGCAATTTCTATACCTTTAGATGCATCTGTAACTACTACTTTTTGATAGTCTTGTACATCTACAAAACCATACATTTTTACTAATCCTGCTGCATCTTTTAAGCTAACTAAATAAGTTGGTTTATTATTTAAATTAATTAATAGAGGGAATGTTGAGGTATAATTCATTTGTTGAACTTGTCCTTCTGCAGATGCCATTGCACTATATTCTTCAGCTCCTGCAACCTCATAATATCTTGTTTGTCCTGTTCTCATATTAGATAATATAAAACCTAAATTAGATTCATCAGCAAGTACAGAAGTTATTCCTGTATAAAGATAAATATCATCATTCATGGCTAAATAATTATAACCATCTGTAGTGTTAACAACATTCTTTTGACCAAATATTGAGTTTAAATAACCACCTTTATAAGTTCCCCAATTATCTACTTGTTCTATAATTAAATTAGCATCATAGGCATTATCTACCCATGTAGGAACGTTTTTTATGTCATACTTTTTAGAATCACCTGTTATTGGATCGAGAATAATAACACCTGTTACTCTTGTTTTTAATCCAACACCAGTGTATTTATATATAGGAGTTATCCAAAAAGGATTTCCATCATTATCTATTTCAAATTTTGAATCTCCAAATACTAAAGTTGGATATTTAAAACGTAATTTACGATATAAGTTTTCATTAAAATGAGCACTAGGCATGTATTTCATTCCTTTATTAAGCCTTTTTAACTCTGATTCTCCACTTACAGAATTAACTGTTATATATCCTTGTACTCCCTTTTTTCTATTTGAAAACCACTTTATAATATCAGCATATTCTAATGGTGTAACTCTTAATATTTCATTATTATAATTAATTTGAGTATATTGGTCAGAAACATAAAATTGACTAACTAATTCTTTCATTTGTCCCATAACTCTATCTCCTAGTTTTTCACTAGAATTTTTATCAAGTAATGGTAATGTAGTAAAATTTACTTCATTTATTTCTTCTGTAAAATTGCCTGTTTCTACAGATATTCTCCTAGAATAACTTTTTGCATTGAATATTGGTGAACAAACAAAATTAATTAATGTTATTATAACTAATATAAATAAAATACCAAATAAAGGAATTGCTAATACAAAAGACTTTTCTTTTCTATTTGTTTTTATAAACGTCATATTAGACATTGAAGAAAATAAAACATTTAATATTCCATATACTAATAATCCAACTATAATAAAATTCCAAAATGATCTAGAGCTTAAATTAATTGGTGGTAATACAAAATAGTAATAAATAAACATAATAATTATTGATAATACAATACTATAAACTTTTTTCTTTTTCATTAATATACCTCAAATTTATTATAGCATATACATATATAAAATGTTATTATAGTTTTTGGTGAATACTATGTTTAAAAATACTTTAGATAATAAAAGATATTATACTTTAAATTATTTTTATAAGCAAAAATTTAATTCAAAAGTATTTAAAGTAAGTTTAAATGCAGGTTTTTCTTGTCCAAATAAAGATGGAAATGTTGGTGTTGGTGGATGTATTTTTTGTTCTAAACTTGGAAGTGGTGATTTTGCGGGCGATAAAAATAAAGATTTAATAACACAGTTTAATGAAGTAAAAGAAAAATTATCTAAAAAGTGGCCAAATTCTAAATATATTGCATACTTCCAAGCTAATACAAATACTTATGCTGATGTAAAAACATTAAAAGAAAAATTTGAACCAATATTAAAATTAGAAAATGTTGTTGGAATTAATATAGCTACTAGAAGTGATGCTTTTACAGATGAAATATATGACTATCTTAGCGATTTAAATAAAAGAACCTTTTTAACTATTGAATTAGGTTTGCAATCTATGCATGATAAAACTTTAAAATATATTAATAGAGGACATGATCTTAAAAATTTTGAGGAATGCTTTTTTGAACTTAAAAGACGTAATATTAATGTTTTAGTACATATAATAAATGGATTACCAAATGAAACAAAAGAAATGATGATTGAAACAGCTAAGTTTTTAAATAGTATAGGCGTTGATGGTATAAAAATACATATGCTACATATATTAAAAAATACTGAGCTTGCTAATATTTATAAAAGTAATCCATTTCATGTTCTAACAAAAGAAGAATATATTGATATTGTTATAAATCAATTGGAATATCTTAATGAAGATATTGTTATAAATCGTATTACAGGCGACCCTGCTAAAGAAGATTTAATTGAGCCTTCATGGCTTTTAAAAAAGTTTTGTATATTAAATGATATTGATAAAGAAATGAAAAGAAGAAATACATATCAAGGTATAAAAGCAAAAAAATGTTAATCTATTTCATCTAGATTAACATTTTCTGCTGCTAACATATCTTTAAAATCTTCTTTGAATTTTTCAATATCTTTTTTCTTTGCGTCTGGATATAAATTATTTGCGTTAACTATTGCTTTATATATATGTTTCATTTTTACTTCTTTTTCATTATCAAATAAAGCATAGCTAAAAGCACTTGATATTATTGTTAAACATATATCTGGATATCTATTAGATATTTCATAAATTCTTTTATATTCACTAGTCATATTAACTACAAATTTAAATATTCGTTCTCTTTGAAAATCAGTATAATTTAATTTAACGCCCATTTTCTTTTCAAATTTAGGATAAGTACCCATTAGTATTTCTACTACAGTATCAGGATCTGCTTCTTCTATATCAATTTTTATGAATCTTCTTAAAAATGCTCTATCTCTTAAAATATAAGCTTCATATTCTTCAGTAGTTGTTGCACCTATCATTTTAATAGTTCCTCTATCTAAAGCTGGTTTTAACATATTAGCAAAATCTATATTATTATTTGAAGTTTGTTTATTAACCAAAAGGTGGACTTCATCTATGAATAAAATCGTTTTGTTTTCTCTTTTTAATTCTTGTATTAATAATTCTAATCTGTTTTCACTTTGCGCTCCACTAATAGAATTACCTAATAAACTTGTTATATTTATTTTAATGATTTTCCAACCTTTTAATGCTTCTGGGACTAAATTATTTTGTATTTTATAACCTAAACCTTCAACTAATGCAGTTTTTCCTATACCTGGTTTTCCTATTAATAATGCTCCTTTATCAGGAGTTAATAGTGTTAATATCATCTTGTTGATTTCTTCTTCTCTTCCTATTGCAGGATTAGTTATATATTCCTTACTTGTTAAATCTTCACCATAATTTTTTATAATACTAAAGCTATTTTGATTTTCTGGTTCTAATTTAAATTCTTCTGTTGGCGTTTCATTTAAATCTAATATTTCTATTGGTTCATCATTCATAAATAAGTACCTCTCTGTATAAGATTATAACATAAATAAATTATATATAGAAAGGTTATTTTTATGTTAATAGAATTAATTGGTTTAATATTTAGTATCTTTACAGGCACATTAGGTCATTTTTTATATAATCTTACAAATAAAAATAAAGTAATTGCATTTTTATTTGCAAAAAATGAAAGTATTATTGAACATTTAAAACTTGGTATAACTCCAATTTTATTGTGGACAATTATTGAATTATTAACATTTAATTTTAGCAATTTATTTTTTGCTAAGTTTATAAGTATTTTAGTATTTATTACTTCTTTATTATTTGGAATTTATATATATAAATTTATATTTAAAAAAAATATCTTGTTTTTAGATATTTTTATCTTTTATATTTCTTTAGGATTAGCATATTATGCTTCTATAAAATTATTAGTTAGTAATCCTAGTTTTATTTTAAATTTATTTGGATTTATTGGAATATTTTTTATTATATTAAGTTACTTTAAGTTAAATAGCAAAACTAATTAAAATTAATTAATCGTTTAGATTTTCCGCCTAATACTTCATAGCAATCTTCCGTTGCAAAAAAAGCTTTAGAATCTATATCTAGAATTAAATTTTTAAATTTATAATACTCTCTACTTGTAACAACACACATAATAGTTTTTCTTTTTTTCTTATCTATTCCTCCAGAGGATTCTAATATACTATAACCTATATTGTATTCATTTTCTAAAAAGTATTCTATATGATCATAGTTTTTAGTTTTTATAATGCATAATTTTGAATCACTATTTCCTAAAACAATTAAATCTACAATTGAATTTTCAACAAAAAGTGCAAATATAGCATAAATTGAATTAGGTAGACCAAATATAAACATTGAAATAAATATAATTACAATATTTATATAAATTCCAGCTTGTCCGATTGAAGTTTTAGCATAATGGCATATTATTTGATTTATTATATCTACGCCTCCGGTAGAGTAACCGACTTTGTAAATAAGTCCTAAAAATACTGAATATATCATTATAGCGAATAGTACCATAAATAAATATGAATGAAATTCTATATGTATAAATTTTGCAATAGGTGCCGTAAATGTGACCATTAATGGATACATAATTGCACTAAATATATTTTTAGCTAGTGCTTTTTTTCCTATTAATAAATAACTTATTAGTAAAAGTATTACTGTTGATAACATTAAAAATGTACTAGTGCTCATTCCAATTAATTCTTTTACAACTATTGCAAGTCCACTCATTCCACCTATTACTAAATTATTAGGTACTAAAAAAACATTATATGATAGTGCTACCATAAAGCATGATATAAAATATATTATAAGTCTCAAGATTCTATGTTTGTTTTTTATTTTTTTTAAGATATCTCGATGAAATAATGTATCTAAAAAACTCATAGTATCACCTATTATAATTTTATAAAAGTTATTATTTTTTTTCAACAAAAAACTCACATAAGTGAGCTCTTTTACATTATTCAATAATTTCAGATACAGTTCCTGCACCAACAGTACGTCCACCCTCACGAATAGAGAATTTAGTACCATTTTCAAGTGCTACAGTACTTATTAATTCAACTGTCATATCGATATTATCTCCAGGCATTACCATTTCAACGCCAGCAGGTAATTCGATTACACCTGTAACATCAGTAGTTCTGAAGTAGAATTGAGGTCTGTAATTTGAGAAGAATGGTGTATGACGTCCTCCTTCTTCTTTGCTTAATACATATACAGTAGCCTTAAATTTATGATGAGGAGTAACGCTTCCTGGTTTACATAAAACTTGTCCACGTTCTACTTGATCACGAGCAATACCACGTAATAATACTCCAGCATTGTCTCCAGCTTCAGCATAATCTAATGATTTTCTAAACATTTCAATTCCTGTAACAACAGTCTTTTGAGTATCTCTTAATCCAACGATTTCAACTTCATCATTTAATTTTAATTGTCCACGTTCAACACGACCTGTAACAACAGTTCCACGTCCTGAGATTGTGAATACATCTTCAATACTCATTAAGAATGGTTTATCAGTATCTCTAACAGGATCTTCAATATAATCATCAACAGCAGCCATTAAATCTCTAATAGATTGTTCAGCTGTAGGATCTCCTTCAAGAGCTTTTAATGCAGATCCTTTAATTATAGGACAATTTGAATCAAATCCATATTCTCCTAATAAATCTCTAATTTCCATTTCAACTAATTCAAGTAATTCTGGATCATCAACTTGATCAGTTTTATTCATATAAACAACAATTTTAGGAACTCCAACTTGTCTTGCAAGTAAAATATGTTCTCTAGTTTGTGGCATTGGACCATCTGCAGCTGATACAACTAAGATAGCACCATCCATTTGTGCTGCTCCTGTAATCATGTTCTTTACATAGTCAGCATGTCCTGGACAGTCTACGTGAGCATAATGTCTCTTTTCAGTCTCATATTCGATATGAGCTGTATTGATTGTAATACCTCTTTCTCTTT
>CANRPF010000018.1 GCA_947632375.1 uncultured Bacilli bacterium | reverse complement strand
TTTCGTGTTTTTAGTCGTGGTATAATATTAATATAAATTTAGTGTTGACAAAACTTAGATAGTCAATTTGTATGAGTCATATAAATAATAATTTGTCTAATAAAATAATATCAATTTTAATTCATGATATTATTTTTATTTTTATATTCACTTTTTAATATACTCTCTATTTCTTCAGGCGATTCCTTACATCCATTACTAAGCCATTTTTTAATAATTGCATTAAGTCCTGCCTTAAAAAACTCCATGTGATAATCTATATATTTATCATCATATAATTTTTTTGATAAATGAAAATCGTATTCTTGTGTGATAAGATTTTGATCCATTTTCAATTTAAAATAGGTTTTATAAAATATTTGATTATCTTTTATATGTTTAAATAGTTTTAAAAAATTATTTGAATTATGATTAGTATCTCTTTCTTCTTGATATAAAGAAAAAACATCTTGTTCTAAATCTTGTCCTATTTTGTCACTTAAATCATAAATATCAAGATAATTAACATAAAAAGTAGAACGATTTATTTTGGCAAGTTTACATATATCAGTAACAGATATTTCTGTTATTTCTTTTGTTTGTAATAAAGTTATAAATACTTTACTTATTTTATCTCTTGTTTCTTTTCTTCTTTTATTATTTGGTGTATTCATATATTCACTCCTTTTAATTGGACAAATGTCTATAAATTGTTGATTGTATTTTTCCTTCATAAAGATTATATTAAAATTGTATAAAAAAGACAAGTGTCTAGTTATTGAAAGGGAGTGATTTTATGTCTAAAATAGTAGATACTAATAAGAAAATTGAAAATGCTGTTGTAGGTGGTTATAAGGCAGTTGAAAAAACAGTTGTTGGTGGCTACAAAAGGGTTGAAGATAAATTTGTTGATACTTTCTTAAAAAAAGATGATGAAACAATAGAAGAAGCAAAGATGAGATTACAAAAAGAACAAGAAGAAATAAAAGCAAAACAAGAAGAAAAAATAAACAAATAGAGTATCGGAGGTAAAATGAAAAAAGAAACTTTATTAGAACTTATTTTAGGAACTATTGGTGGTCTAATATTTGCGATTGGTATGTGTATGTGCTTGATACCAGAATGGGATTTATTTAAAGTAGGCGTTGTAGTAGCAATTTTAGGATTTATTATTTTACTTTGCATTATTCCTGTGTATCGCAAAAACCATCATAAAAAGGAACCTGCATTTGTAAATTGGGGGATTATATTTACTTGGCTTGTAGGAATATTTGGTGCATTAGTAATGGGATTTGGTATGAGTAAAGTTATGGTTGGAAATCCATCTAAAACTAATTTACTAATAGGTATCATAACAGGTATTGTTGGTTTACTTATTTGTGTATTTAACTACCCAATATATTCTTATTTAAAAGGTAATAAAGGCTAGTAATTCGGAAGAACATTCTTCCTTTTTCTTTTAATAGTATAATTATATATGGTTAGAGGTAAAATATGAAAAAGATGTTAAGTAAATTATTTGTTCCTAATAAAATTATTGGATTTATTATATTTAATGTGGCTTTTGGATTGCTTATTTATGTTTTTACTTTTCATTTAGAAAATACACCTCTTGCTTATATAAGTTATCTTTTATCTACTTATGCTTTAATTTTATTTATTATTTGGTTTTGTAAGATATGCGAATTTGGTAAGAATGCTATAAGGGAATCTAAACATTATGAGTTGTATAAAAAACACGAGCTTTTAATAACAAAATATAGTCTAGCATTTGCTACTTTACTTCATTTTATATATGGTATTTTTAAACTAGTGACAGGAATATATTATATGTCTTGGTGGTTTATTACATTTGCAGTTTATTATTTAATACTATGTTTAATGAAATTATCTATTGTGAAAGATATAAAAAATGAAGTTGGCAAAAATTTAATAAAAGAATATAAAAAATTAAGATTAACAGGTATTATTCTATTGCTTTTAAATTTAATATTAACAGGTATGATTGTCCTAATAATTAGACAAAATCAAGAGATAACTTATGCAGGATTTATTATCTATATAGTTGCTATGTATGATTTTTATCTAATTATAAGTGCTGTAATAAATGTAATCAAATATAAAAAAAACAAAAGTCCACTTTTAGCATCAAGTAAATGTATTAATTTAACTGTGGCTATGATTTCAATGATTTCTTTAGAGGTCGCTATGGTTAGTGAGTTTGGAACAAATGATAGTGAATTTAAAATGATAATGACTAGCATAATGGGATTTATTGTGTGTATTATAAATACTTCTATGTCTATATACATGATAGTAAAATCTAATAAAAAATTAAAAAGTATGTAATACAAATTACAAATAAAATTTATAGTACAATTTAATTTAAAATGAATTAAAAGATTAAAAATAGAATAGTTAAATTTATAAATGTTAATATGAATTGCTTGTAGCAACGAAATATTTAGCATATAATCCCTTTGTAAAGGAGAAATTTATTATGTTAAAAGATAATATTAAAAGTATTAGAAAATCAAAAGGACTTTCCCAAGAAGAATTAGCTATTAAATTAAATGTAGTCAGACAAACAATTTCAAAATGGGAACAAGGGTTATCAGTGCCAGATTCAGAATTGTTAGTTTCACTAGCTGATGCTTTAGATACATCGGTTAGTACATTGCTTGGAGAAAATATTCAAAAACAAGAGGAAGATATATTAAAACAAGTAGCAGAAAAACTAGAAATAATAAATATAGAACTAGCACATAAAAAAGAAACAACAAGAAAAATATGGAATTACCTATTTATAGCTATATGTATTCTTATAATATTTATTTTTATTGGTATTTTCAAATTAGGTAATATTTATATGGAATGGGATTATAATGATCCTGAATTAGCTATATTAGGTGTTGGAGTTCATAGTTTCGTGTGGATTTTTATAAGAATAGCCCCAATAGCATTTATAGTTTCAATCATAGGAATATGTTTAACTAGAAAAAAATATTAAATATGGCAAACTCTATATGCGACTTGCTTTTTTTGATATAATAAAAGAGTTAAAGGAGTTAGGCTTAATGAAAGAAAAAACAGGTTTTATGGTTGATAAATCCAAGTGTATTAAATGCGGTAAGTGTTTAAATACTTGTTCAGGTATGGTGTTAGAATTTGATAGCGATAGTTACCCTGAACATTATATTAAAATAATCGTTGGTTTTGGTTATCCAGAAATTAAATATGCAAGAGGAGTGCAAAAAGATAGAAGTAAAAAAGTACACAGATATTCAAAAGAAGTACATCAACAAAGTTTATTTTAATATTCAGAAAATAGTATCCGAAAAAAATAACAGGTGTTTTTTAATAAAAAAACTTACATAAATTTTTAAAACGTGATAAATTTAATAAGTCGACCCAGCTTTTATGCGTAAAAACGGACATTGTTTTTGCGTATTTTTAATGTCTGTTTTATGGGTCTGATTTAAAGAAAGGAAAAATTTATGGAAAACAACAATAAATATCTCGGAAACGAAAAAGTATCTAAATTATTATTAAAATTTTCTATACCATGTATATTATCATTACTAATAAGCTCTCTTTACAATGTTGTCGATCAAATATTTATAGGTAATAGTGATATTGGTTATTTAGGCAATGCAGCAACTAGTATTGTATTCCCAATAACTATTATTGCAGTAGCTTTTGCTTGGGCAATAGGTGATGGAACCGCCGCATTTTTATCTTTATGTCAAGGAAGGAAAGATACAAAAAATGCTCATATTGCAGTTGGTAATGGAATCTTAATCAATTTTATTATTAGTATCATATTTGTTATATTAGGCTTCATATTTATGGAAAAACTATTATTCTTATTTGGAGCAAGTGAGGTTACTTTGCCTCTAGCAAAAACTTACTTTAGAATAATTTTAATATTTATTCCTGTATATATGATATCAAATGGTATGAACGCAATAATAAGAGCTGATGGTAGTCCAGGAATTTCTATGATTACCACACTTGTTGGAGCAATTGCCAATATAATTCTCGATCCTATTTTTATATTTGCCTTTAAATGGGGAATTGCCGGAGCAGCCTGGGCAACCATCATAGGACAATGTTTATCACTAATTTTATCGATTATTTACTTTACTAAAACTAAAAGCTTTAAATTAAATTTAAGTAGTTTTAAAATAAATCTTGGAATTTTTAGTAATGTTATAAAACTTGGAATATCAACCTTTATTACTCAAATGAGCATTGTAGTAATTAGTTTAATTTGCAATATAATGCTAGCTAAATATGGGGCATTATCAAAATATGGAGCCGACATACCTATAGCAGTAGTTGGTATATGTATGAAAGTATTTACAATAGTTATTAATATAGCAGTAGGTATTATTTTAGGAGCACAGCCTATTTTAGGATATAATTATGGAGCTAAACAAAATGCTAGAGTAAAACAAACATTTAAACTTGCCTTAATTGCAACTATTATTGTTAGTTTAATTTCAATGGTGATATTTGAGTTCTTTCCTACTATTGTTATAAAAATGTTTGGTACTTCATCAGAATTGTATATGGAATTTGCCATAAAAACATTTAGAATATTTTTGTTTTTTATAGTATTTACTTGTATTATAAAAATAAGCAGCATATTATTTCAAGCGGTAGGAGAGCCAATTAAAGCTTCAATTATATCTTTATCTCGTGATATTATTTTCTTTGTTCCACTTGTAATTATATTATCTAAAACAATGGGTGTAGAAGGAGCATTATATGCTGCACCTATTTCAGATTTAATGGGTATAATTGTTACTATAATTTTATTAATTAACTTTAATAAAACATTAAATAAAGTAGAAAATAAAATTGATTATTCAGAAGAAATTAAAGAAAGCACAACAGGCTCTATAATTACAATAAGTAGAATGCATGGTTCAAGAGGAAAATATATAGGTGAGCAAGTCGCTAAAAAGTTAGGTATACCTTATTATTATAAAGAATTAACTGCAATAGCAGCACAAGAAAGTGGATTAGATAAAGAATTTATTTCACAATTAAATCAAAAAAATAACATATTGCATGATTTGTATTTAACTACAGAACCTGTAAAATTTGCAATAGAAGCTCAAGAAAAAGTTATAAAACAAATCGCTTCTAAAGGATCTTGCGTAATTGTTGGACGAGCAGCGGATTATGTATTAAGAAACAACAAAAATTTAATTAGAATATTTATTTATGCACCAGAAAAATACAGAATAAATAGTATTATGGAAATGTATAAAGATACTAAAAATGAGGCTAAAAAAAATATTCTTATATCAGATAAAAATAGAGCAAGTTATTATAATCTTATTTCAAATAAAACTTTTGGCGATATAAATAATTATGACTTATGTATTGATTCATCTATTGGTATTGAAAAAACAACTGAATTAATTTGTAATTTTATAAAAACAAAAAATAGCAAATAGACATTAAAAAAATATAACATATGGACAAAGCATATATTGTTACGTATAATAAATATAGAAAATTGTGAGTAATATGTTATGAAAGATAAAATAAAAGAATTAAAAGAAATTATAGAAAAAAGCAATAACATAGTTTTCTTTGGAGGAGCAGGCGTATCAACAGAAAGTGGTATACCAGATTTTAGAAGCAAAGATGGATTATATAACCAAAAATATAAATATCCTCCAGAAGAAATATTAAGTTATGCATTTTTTATTAAAAATACTAAAGAATTTTATGAATTTTATAAAGAAAAAATGAATAGTTTAAAAAATAAACCTAATATAACTCATAAAATGTTAACAAAGCTAGAAAATAAAGGAAAACTAAAAGCGATTATAACTCAAAATATAGATGGATTACATCAAAAAGCTGGCTCTAAAAACGTTTATGAATTACATGGTAGTATATTTAGAAATCATTGTTTGAAATGTAATAAATTTTATGATGCAAACTATGTCTTTAGTAGCAGTAATATTCCAAAATGTACATGCGGTGGAATTATCAAACCAGATGTTGTGCTTTATGGAGAAGAATTAAATAAAGATATTTTAAAAAAATCTATTGAAGCTATCGAAGAGGCAGATGTTATGATTGTAGCAGGAACATCATTAACTGTGTATCCAGCAAGCGGATTAATTAATTATTTTCATGGACGTTACTTAATATTGATTAATAAAGATAGTACAGTTTATGATAATAAAGCTAATATTGTAATAAATGATAATTTGGGAAATATTTTTTCTCAATTATAAAGGAGTATATAATGAAACAAACAAAAAAAATAATATTAATCATAATTATAATAATTATTGGAATAATAGTTGGCGATTCCTTACAAGCACTTTTATTTAATAATAGTCCAATAATTAAAATAAAAATAAATTTAACTGATAGTAATATCAAATATATAGATAAAGGTTTAGTAGTTAATCATTATTATTGCAATAATAATACAGAAAAAACAGTATTTAAAGGTACTAACTATAATTGTTTAAGTAATGTTGAAAATAAAAAGATAAAAACAATTATTGATAAAACCCTAAATACTCAAGATTTCGCTTGCTTAGACGTTATTGAAGATTTCTATCAGGATGAAAATTATATTTATTATTTTAATTGTGCTAAAGGTTATGCCATAGTAGTAGTATATGAAGATGAAACTGAAGAAAAAGTTGAAGACGCCTTAAAAAAAGGCACTATAACAATAAGTGATTTAGATAAATATAATATTACATATGGAAAACGCGAAATAAAAAATAATTAATTTTAAAATAAACGTAAGTTAATATATGAATTAATAAATTATAATTATGCTATAATGAACAAGAAAGGAAGAAAATTATGTGTACAGCGATAACATATAAAACAAAAGATCATTATTTTGGAAGAAACTTAGATTTAGAATATTCTTATAAAGAAACAGTTACTATAACTCCCAGAAATTTTTCATTTAAATTTAGAAAATTAAAAGAAATCACAAATCATTATGCCATAATAGGAATGGCTTTTGTAGATAATAATTATCCACTTTATTATGATGCAATAAATGAAAAAGGAGTAGGAATGGCAGGATTAAATTTTCCTACTAATGCAGATTACAAAGATATAGATGATAGCAAGGATAATATAGCACCATTTGAATTTATACCATGGATACTTTCACAATGTTCAAATATAGCCGAAGTAAAAAGCTTATTAGCTAAAGCAAATATTGCAAATATTAATTTCAGTGAACAATTGCCAGCCTCACCATTACATTGGATTATTTCTGATAAAGAAAGCTCTATTACTGTAGAAAGTGTAAAAGAAGGCTTAAAAATTTATGATAATCCTGTGGGTGTTTTAACAAATAATCCAACTTTTGATATTCAAATGTTTAATTTAAATAATTATATGAATCTTTCAATAGAACAACCAATTAATAATTTTTCTAAAGAAATTAACTTTGATATTTATAGTCGCGGAATGGGAGCTTTAGGTTTGCCAGGGGATTTATCCTCAGCATCAAGATTTGTAAAAGCGACATTCACAAAAATGAATTCTTTATCAGGTGATAGTGAATCAGAAAGTATTAGTCAATTTTTTCATATTTTAGGTTCTGTAGAGCAACAAAGAGGATGTGTTCATATGGGAGAAGACAAATATGAAATAACAATATATAGTTCTTGTTCTAATATGGATAAAGGAATATACTATTATACAACTTATGAAAATAGCCAAATATCTGGTATTAATATGCATAATGAAAACTTGGATAGTACTGATTTAATTAATTTTGACTTAATCAAAGGTCAACAAATAAAAATGCAAAATTAAAACTTATTTGAAAATAATACACATAAAAGGTGTATATTTTTTTTATGATATATAAAATCAATTGTCATTAACACTGGACTTTTACACAAACTTATGATATGCTTATAATGTGAGGTTTATTATGCAGCAAAAAGAGAAAGAAATACTTAATTTAATAAAATTAAAAAATGAAGAGATAACCAAATTAAAAAAAGAATTAAATGAAATACGAACCTTATCTATAACAGAAGAAGAAAGGGAAAAAGAAAAGATTCAAAGAGAAAAAACATTTAATGGCTTGTCAGCAAAAGAATGGGCTATGTTATCTAGAAGTGTATGGAATGACGTTTCTTCAGCAAGAAAAGAAAAACATATATCTCATGGAGCAACATTTCCACAAAAACTAGCCGAAAGAGTAATAGAAATGTATTCCAAAGAAAATGACTTAGTTTTTGATCCTTTTGTTGGAACAGGAACAACTTTATTCGCTGCTGATAAATTAAAAAGAAATTCTATTGGAATCGAACTAAATGAAGAATTTATAGATTATATAAACCAAGAAAAAAACAATAAGCAATTTCAGATAATAAAAGGAGATTGTTTAGATAAAATAAAAAAAATTTGCAATGAAAGTATTCAATTAACTTTTACTTCTCCGCCATACGCAAATCTATTATTGAAAGTTCAAGACGATAGAACAAATAGACATAAACATTCTAAAATAGTAGAAGACAATAATTCATCTGCAAAACCTTATTCTAAAGATATAAAAGATTTTGGAAATATGTCATTAGAAGATTATTCAAAAAATGTATTAAAATTAATGAAAAAGATATATTTAAAAACTAAACCTGGAGGATATAATATTTGGGTAGTAAAAGACTTTAGAGATTCTCAAAATAATATACCATATATTGATTTACATAGTTTAATAGCAAACTTAGGAGAGAAAGCTGGATTTAAGTATCATGATTTAATTATTTGGGATCAAAATGAACAAAGAAGTTTAATTCTTTTAGGTTATCCATCTGTATTTTATGTTAATCAAAATCATTCTTACTTGGTGGTGTTGAGAAAATGATAGATTTAAAATATATTAATAAAATAGATCATATATATCCGTATCCAGCCAAATATACAGTTTCAATGCTAGAAAATTACATAAAAAAATATACTAAACCAAATGATATTATATTAGATCCATTTGTAGGAAGTGGTACAACTTTATTAGCAGCACGTTGGTTAGAAAGAAAGTCAATTGGGTTTGATATAAATCCTATTGCATATCATATTTCAAAAGTAAAAACAAATACGTATATATTAGAAGATAAAAAAATCATAAAAAAATTCATAGAATATTTAGTAACTAGTTTTAATGATATAGATAAATTAGAATTTGAATTAATTAATTATGAATCTATAAATCATTGGTTTAAATATAATGTAATCAAAGCACTATCAGCAATAAAATATTGTATTAACTCAAATATAAAAGAAGAAAGAATAATAGATTTATGTAACTTAGCCTTTTCTTATGTTGTTTTACCATTATCAAATCAAGAAAGTGATACAAGGTATAAAGCAATTCAAAAAGAAGATTTATCAATAAATGAAATATTAAATATTTATATAAATAAACTAGAAGAAATGTTAAATATAGTAATTTTAGGTAAAGACTTAAATACAAAATCAAAAGTTTATCTATTAGATGCCTTAAAAATTAATTCTATTTTAAAAACAGAAAGTATAGATTTTTTAATTACTTCTCCTCCATATCCAAATACATATGATTATTATTTGTATCATAAACATAGAATGCTTTTTCTAGGATATGATTTTAAACCTGTTATGGAAACTGAAATAGGTTCAAGAAGAGAATTTTCTAGTCTTAAAAAAGATTCTGAAAAATTCACACAAGACTTATTTAATATATTTAAATCAGCTAATGAAACTTTAAAAAATGACGCATACATTGTTGTTATAATAGGTGATGGAAAAATAGCGGGTGAAAAATATGATAGCAAAGAACATATGATTCAAATTGCAAAAAAATTAAATTGGGAGTTAATTGAAGAGAAATATACAGAATTAGATAAAACAAGCAAAAAATTTCAACAAAGTTTTAGAACAAAAGGTAAAAAAGAATATTTTTTAGTATTTAAGAAAAGAGGTAAAAATGAATAAAGAAATTAGAGTTTATTGTGAATGTTATGAACAAGGTATTTATATACTTAATTATATATCTAATAATATTAATTTAAAAAATTTAAAATCAAGCATTATTTATACTAAACCTGAAAATTATAAAAAATATTATAGAGTATCTCTAGTATCAAGAATTCTTACACATAAAAATTTAGATGCACTTGTTAGTATAGTTGATGAAAACAATATAGAACAACCAATAATAGGCATAGAATTTTCAACAGCAGTTCCAACCGATGATCACAATTTACAACGTTATGATTTTGTATATTGGGCAACATTTTTTAATATACCATGCATCAAGATTTCACCAAGTAAAATAAAAAATACAAATATGGGTGGAGGTAGCAAATTAAAATTAAACAATGAATATTATACAGCATTAAAAAATAAAAGCGTTTACTATCATATTGAATGGCCTTTAATAGAAAATACAGACTATATAAAAACAGATAAAAACTTTTTATCTTGTCCACCATTTAATAAAGAATTATCTATCTTATTAAATGAATTTGTTAATAGTTATTTTATGTCTGAAAATATAGCAGACTACTTTAATAAAGAATATAACAAATATAAAAAATACGTAAATGATAATTTTTGTGAAAATAAATTTAATTTACAAAAATCAGTCCGAATAGATTTTGAAAATAATATTATTAAATTTAATAGATTTACTCATGGAATGGATCCTGAAAGAGGTATGTTATTATTTTTTAATCAAACTTTTGGTAAAAAAATAGATATAAAATTTATAATTCAAGGAGAAACTGAAAAAGATTATATTAAAGTATTTGGAAATAAAAAAGCTATATTAAAATATATTAACGAAATAGTATTGCCAAATAAAGATAAAATCACTTTTGATATAGCCTTTAATTTATTTAAATATGCTACTAATACTAATAAATTGTTTGAAAACAGTAAAATTTATGACAATACTATTATTATAAACGATACTCAATTAAAACTTCAACTTTCAAAGTTTAATTCAGTTGTTAATAACTTATTTCACTTTGGAAATAGTATCATATTATGTAATAAAAAAAATATACCAATTTTAATAATAAAATGGAATAAAGAACTAGTTGATAATTATTATATGAATTTAAAAACAGAAAGTCTTAAGATACCAAAAACATCTATTCCAATAAAATCTTTATCAAACGATGATATTCATGAAGATATGATTACTTATTGTTGTCAAAAAATACTAAAAGAAAATAATTTAGAAAACATTGCGCTTAGTTATCCAGGTGCTCAAGGAGATAGAAAAATATTAAAAAGTAATGGCAGAAAAAGCCAAAGAGATTATATAGATATAATAAGTGCAAAAAAATCATATGATAAATATGATGTAGTAATACAAGAAAATAAAATAGATATCTTAAACTCAAAAAAAGATACAGCAAAATTAAACGAAATAAAAGATGAATTTTTAACAAAACTTAACGAATTAATCAACAGTGTTTTTAAACCAATCAATATAGATAAATGCTATTTAGGACTAGGAGCTAAAAAATCAATATATAAAAGTGATTACAAAATAGACTATATTATTTTAATAGAAATTAATAATAATATTTCATGGGAAATAAAATGTATAAATAAAACGATTAATATGTTTACAAAACTTTCAGGAGAATTATTATTACCATTTCCAATATATATAATTGAATAAAAATTTAATAAAGAAAAGGAGAAATTATGAAAAAAAGTATAAAAACAAAAGAAGCAATATTTCCGTTACCTGTTTTAATGATAGCAACTTATAATGAAGATGAAAGTGTAGATGTTATGAATGCTGCATGGGGTACTATGTTAGAAAGAGATCAAGTTTTGTTAAATCTTTCAGAAGAGCATAAAACTGTTAAAAATATAAAAAAAAGAAAAGCATTTACAATAAGTATAGCAGATGCAAATCATGTTAAGGAAGCTGATTATTTCGGCATTGTATCAGGAAATAATACACCAAATAAATTTGAAAATAGTGGACTAACATCTTTAAAATCAAAAAATGTAGATGCACCAATAATAAATGAATTTCCAATATGTATTGAATGTGAATATATAACTTCACAAAACGATAATTATGGTTATGGTGTAATAGGAAAAGTAATAAACGTAGTCGCCGATGAAGAAATAATAAAAGATGATTCTTTAGATATAATGAAATTAAATGCTATAGCATTTGATCCTTATACACATGGATATTATAAAATATCAGAAAGAGTTGGAGATGCCTTCAAATCAGGATTAGACTTAAAAAAATGATTATGTTATATAATTATTTTTTTATGCCTTTTTATATACTTTAAAAAACATAGAAAATATGTTAGTATATCTTTATAAATATTTGAGGTTATAAATGAGTGCAGTAAGAAGAAAGAGAAAATTAAAACGTAAAGTAAAAATTATTTTTTTAATTACGTTTATTATAATATCTTTAATATCTTTTTTTAAAATAAAAAACTTTATAAATGACAAAAAAAGCACAACTGATTCTAATAAAGAAGTATTTAAAGAAGGAGTTTTTCCAGATAATGTATTTGGTGTAAATGTTTATACTGAACTAATTGACTCTAATACTCCTGCAAGAAGTGGAGAAAAAAGAATAATAAAATATATAGTCATTCATGAAACTGATAACTATGAAAAGGGAGTCGGTGCTGCCAATCATGCAACATTTTTAAAAAAAAACAATACTAGTGCAACTTCTTGGCATTATACTGTAGATGATAAAGTTATTTATCATCATATACCTGATGATGAAAAAGCAAATCATGCTGGTGAACATGAAGGAAATTTACATGGAATAGGTATAGAGTTATGTGTTAATGAAGATGGAGATTTTGAAGCAACCTTTGATAACGCTGCTAAATTAGTAGCATACTTAATAAAAGCTTATGATTTAGATATTTCATCTATAAAAACACATCGTGATTTTAATGGAAAAGACTGTCCACATATAATACTTAAAAATAATAGATTAGACGAATTTAAAACAAAAGTAAAAAGTTATTTAAAATAAAGAGTGATACTATGAATTTTGAAAGTGAAATTTTTAAAAGAACAAAAATAATATTTTCTTCATTAAAAAAATATGGTTTTGTATATAAAGATGGAGTATATATTTACAGAAAAAATATAATGAACGATTCTTTTTCTGTAGAAATAATGATTACAGAAGATGATAAAGTACAGGGTAAAATATTCGATTTAGAATATCAAGAAGAATATATAAATTATAGAAGTGAATTACAAAGAGGGGAATTTGTAAATAAAATTAGAGAAGAATTTAAAAATATTTTGACTGATATTAAAGAAAAGTGTACTATAAAAAAATATTTTATTTCAGACCAAGCGAATAGAATTGCAAAGTTAATAGAAGAAAAATATAATGATATACCAGAGTTTCCATGGAAAACTGACCAAGGAAGTGGAATATTTAGAAATCCTGCCAACAATAAATGGTATGGTTTAATTATGGATATTAATAAAAATAAAATTGATAAAGGCAACGAAATAGTAGAAATAATAAATATTAAATTAGATGAAAAAGAAATAGAAAAACTTTTAAAGCTTAAAGGTTTTTATAAGGCATATCATATGAATAAAACTCATTGGATTACGATTATATTAGACGATACTTTAAAAGATAAAGAAATAATGGAATATATAGAAAAAAGTCATAAATTTACAGAATTTACTAAAGAGTGGGTAATACCTGCAAATATGAAAATATATGATGTTATAAAACATTTTGAGCATAATAAAGAAATTATATGGAAACAACCTACTAATATAAAAATAAATGATATAGTTTTTTTATACGTTGGAGTACCTTATTCAGCTATTTTATATAAATGTGTAGTTACAAAAATAAATATTCCATATAAAGATAATAAAATAAACAAAGTTATGCAACTAAGTTTAAAAGAAAGTTTTAATAAAGAAAAATATAATTTAGATATTCTAAAAAAATATAAATTAACATCAATTAGATGTCCAAGATATATTCCAAAAGAATTAAGTGATTATATCAACCAATAAAATAATTTGTTAAAAAAATAACATGTGTTATAATGTTTTAAGGAAGTGGTATTATGCAATATAATGTTATAAAAAACGCTGATAAAATAATTAAAAAAAGCCCATATTTAGTTCAAAATCCATATGATTATAAAAATAAATGGAATACTCTTTTTAATAATAACAATCCAATCTGTTTAGAATTAGGAATGGGTAGAGGAGACTTTATAATTAATATGGCAAAAAAATATCCTAATACTAATTTTATAGGATTAGAAATTGTAGATTCACAAATGGTAAAAGCTGTTAGTAGATTATCTAATCAAAATTTAAATAATTTAAAATTAATTAATATAGATGCTAGAGAAATAGATAAAATCTTTGGAAAAGAAATTGATACAATTTATTTAACATTTTGTGATCCTTGGCCAATAAAAAAACATGAAAAAAAGAGATTTACTCATATAAGTTATTTAAAACTTTATGACAAAATATTCAAAAAAAACAAACATATTATATTAAAAACAGATAATAAAGGATTTTTTGCATACTCATTAGAAAGTTTATCTCAATATTGGTATGTATTTGATCAAATAAGTTTAGATTTACATCATGATGAAAAAAATATTGATAATATAATGACTGATTTTGAAAAAAAATATTATGAAGAAGGAAGACCAATTTATTATTTAGATGCTTCATTTAATAATTGAGGATTAATATGAAAAATAAAAAAAAGGATATTATTTGTAATTTAATATTTGTTATAGTTTATGTACTTATATTTATATTAATAACTAAAGGAAAATATATATTTGGATCTACTACAGACTTTTCAGATCAACATTACTTAATACCAGAATACTTTAGAAATTTATTTTATAAAAATTTCGATTTATTTCCTGATTTTGCATTTAATTTAGGTGGTGGAATAAATATTTATTATTTATCGTATTATGGATTATTAAGTCCATTAATATTAATTTCATATCTATTACCTAATGTTAATATGCTATATTATATAATTATATCAACATCTCTAGCGGTATTGTCCGCTACATCACTATTTTATTTCTTTTTAAAAAAACATAATCATAGTATACTTTCAAGTTTTTTATGTTCACTTATGTTTATGTGTGCAACTCCAATAATTTTTCATGCTCATAGACATATAATGTTCATTAATTATATGCCATTTCTTATAATGGGATTTTTTGGAATAGACAAATATATAGAAAAGAAAAAAAGTGGGTTATTAATATTATCTAATGCCCTTATGATTTATACTAGCTATTACTTTAGTGTTTCTGGACTTATAGTTTTATTTATATATGCATTTTATAGATACTATTCTAAACATATAACGATAAAAGAAATAATAAAAAATATGTTAAAACTATCTTTACGTTTTATTATCTCAGTATTAATTGCATCAATTTTGTTATTGCCAACTATATATACACTATTAAATGGTAGAACAGATAGTGTAAGTACGATAAATATATTAGAACTTTTAAAACCACACATGTACTTATTATATGATAAATATTCTATGGGACTTACATTAATAAGTTTAATATCGTTAATATATGCTATATTAAAAAGTAAAAAAGAAGATAAATTCCTTTCAATTATATTACTTTTAATTAGTATTTTTCCAATATTTAATTTTATATTAAATGGAACCTTATATATAAACGCAAAATCTTTAATACCATTTATACCTTTAGTTTTATATCTTACATGTAAATTTTTAGATAAAATATTTAATATTAAAATAATAAAAACATTATTACCAATATATATTATAATTTCTTCAACATGTATTACTTTCATAGTAAGTTCTAAAGATAAATTAATGGATACTAATAATTTAACAAATAATACTGAATACAAAAATATAATAAATAATATAACTTCAAAAGATAATTTATATAGAATAAATAACTCTTATTTAGGAAAAAGTTATATAAATAAAGTCAGCAATATATATGAATATAAAACTACAGTATATTCTTCTACTTATAATAAACTATATGATAATTTATATAAAAATATATTTGGTAATCCTTTACCATATAGAAATAAATTTATGTTATCATCATCAAATAATTTATTATTTCAAATATATATGGGAGAAAAATATATTATAACTAAAGATGAACTACCTAGTATATATAAAAAAATATATAAAGATAATAAAATAAATTATTATGAATTAGATAGTGTATTTCCAATAGGATATGCAACTAATAAAATAATAAATAAAGATGAATTTAATAAATTAACTTATCCTAATAATGTAATAAACTTATTAGGAAATATAGTAACAAATAAAGAAACTAATACTAATATAAAAGAACTTAAAGAAACATCAATTAATTTAAATTTAATTTCTAAAGAAAATATGGAATATGAAAAAAAAGATTATGGATATTATATTGATGCTAAAAAGAATGCTTTAGTAAACTTAAAAATAAATGATGATTTAAAAGGGAAAATTTTGTTATTAAGATTTGATATATTAAAAAATGTATCTTGCAACAATAAAGATTTAACAATTACTATAAATAATATTAAAAATAAATTAACATGTAGTAGTTGGAAATATTATAACGAAAACACAACATTTGATTATGTTTTATTAGATGGTGAAACTTTAAATATTGCTTTTGAAAAAGGTAAATATGAAATAGGTAATATAAAAACATATATATTAGATTATGAAGAAATAAATAAAATAAATAATACTATAGATTCCTTTATAATTGATAAAAATAAAACAAAAGGAGATAAAATAGTAGGAAATATTGACGTTAAAGAAAAATCTATATTTACATTATCTATACCTTACGATAAAGGCTTTAAAATAAAAGTAGATTCTAAAGAAAAGCCATATTATGAAGTAAATGAAGGATTTATAGGAATTGATATTGATAAGGGTAAACATAACATCGAAATTGTTTATGAAGCTCCTTATAAAAAAATTGGAATTATATTTACTGTTATTGGTTTAGTATTGTCTGCTATAATAATTATTAGTGAAAGAAGTGGTATTGTTGAAAAAAATAAATATAATAGTTCCATGTTATAACGAAGAAAAAGCATTGCCTTTTTTCTATCAAGAAATAACAAAAGTGATAGAAAAACTCGATGACGTTAAAACAGAAATATTATTTATAGATGATGGTTCTACAGATCAAACACTTAATTATATAAAAAACTTATCAGAAAAAGATAACAAAGTAAAATATATATCGTTTTCTAGAAATTTTGGAAAAGAAGCAGCACTATTAGCTGGATTAGAAAAAAGTGATGGAGATTATGTTACATTAATGGATGCCGACTTACAAGACCCACCAGAATTATTGTTAGAAATGTGGGATCTTATAAAGGACGGAGAATATGACTCTATAGGTACTAGAAGAATCAACAGAAAAGGAGAACCTATAATTAGAAGTTTCTGTGCAAATTGTTTTTATAAATTAATAAATAAAATGTCTAAAGTAGAAATGATTAGTGGCGCAAGAGATTTTAGAATAATGAATAGACAAATGGTAGATTCAATTATATCTTTAAAAGAGTATAATAGATATTCAAAGGGATTATTTAGTTTTGTAGGATTTAAAACTAAATGGTTAGAATATAAAAATGTAGAAAGAGTTGCAGGCGAAACAAAATGGTCATTCTTTAAACTATTTAAATACGCAATAGAAGGTATAGTATCATTTACAACGATACCTTTAGTTATTTCAACATTCTTAGGATTATTATTTTTTATAATATCATTTATATTCGTAATTGTTATATTCGTTAAAACCTTAATATTTGGTGATCCCGTATCCGGTTGGCCATCTCTTGCTTGTATAATACTATTTTGCGCTGGTATACAATTATTCTCTTTAGGTATAATTGGAGAATATTTAGCAAAAACTTACTTAGAAACAAAAAATAGGCCTGTATATATAATAAGAGAAACAAACAAAAAAAGTACTAAATAAAGTACTTTTTTAGTGTATTATTGTAGGTTTTAAAAACTCAAATATAGAAATATTACGAAGTATTCCAAATAATAAAGTGATCACTAATATAAAATACATTGAAAACTTATTAAGTTTAATATCTTTATTTCTTATAAAGCCATAGCATTTAACAATTATATATAACACTAATAAAGTAAATACTAATGGATTAAAACGGAATGCTTGATAAAAATCTAATCGTATTATAGAAAAAAACATTCTAGTAATACCACAACCTGGACAATAAAGGTTTGTAATTTCGTGTATCAAGCATGGAATTTTAAAATTGAAATTTAAATTTAGAACATAATAAATTAATGATAAAATAATTACATAAACAATTATTCTTTTTTTATTTTTCATTACTATGCCAATTTATTTAAATCACTTTGTATTATGCAATAATTAACTATTCCAAGCCCAAAAATACTAAGCAATATATAAAGAACAGAGTTATCAGAAATCTCTATACCATTTGATTTTCCAGCTTCATACATTTTTTTACCCATCTTATAAGCCCAATAATAGCTATAGATACCACATGTTATAAGAGTATAAACAAATGCTAAAACTCCATCAGCAGTTTTTTCATTTGAAACAGAATTAGCATCATTTGTTAAGCATATAAACCAATAAATTCCATAAATACCGCAAGTTATGATTGAAAAAATAATACATAAAACAATTTCTCTTTTTTGAATACTACCTACAGAATTTGTTGCTGGGGCTCCACAATTAGGACATGCTTTTGCAGAATCATCCATCTCTTTTCCGCATTTTATGCAAAATTTACTCATAAACTACCTCCATTTACTAAAGTATATCAAAAGAAAAACAGATTAACAATATTGAACAGCATATAAATTAATAAAGCACATATTTATTAATGGAGATATTTTTATGGAAAACAATCTTAAATCAAAAAATTATTATGACGTAGAAACATCAATAAATTACTTATTATATTTAGTACACTATGCTTTTAATTTATTTAACAATTTATCTATAGAAGGATTAACTTCATTAAATATAAAAGAAACAGAAACAAACTATATTTTTGAATTTAATATGATTAAATCTAATAAAAAAATATTTAAAATAATATTATTAGAAATAGATAAAAAAGATGAAGAATTATTTAGATATTTATTAGAAAAAATTATGTTAGTTTATAAATTATATAATTTAAAAAATCAAGAAAAGAAAGTATATATGATATTATCTATAAAAAATAAAAAATTGCTAGATAATTTATATAATTTAAAGATATATAACTTTAATGATATAAAAGATAAACTGATTATAAAACAAAGAATAGATTATTTTAATTATAAATTTAAAATATGGCTAGAAAAAATTTATAACTCAACATTATTAAATAAAGATTTACCAAAAATAAAAGCATATAAAATGTATAAATTATGTTAAATAATTTTTATTTATTGAAATAAATAATTATAAGATATATTATTAAAGTAATATGGAGGTTATATGAAAAAGAAATTGCCTTTAATACTTTTAATAGTATATATTATATTTTTAATAGATATAATTTTATTAAAAATGAATATTCCTCCTGTAATAAGAAATTATGACATTATAAATTTAATTCCATTTTTTGGAAAATATTGCACTCCGTTAGATATAATATTAAATTTCTTAATATTTATTCCATTTGGAATATATTTATCGATATTAGATAAAACTAATACTTTTAAATTTACAACAACAATATTTTTTGTTATATGTTTAGAATTGGGCGAGTATTACTTAGGAACAGGAATATGTGATATAACCGATTTAATAACTAATACATTTGGAATGTATATTGGTACTATAATTTATAAAAAGGGTACAAAAATAAGAAGACATTTTAAAGAAGATATTTTAAAAATTGCAACTATTTTTACTATAGTATTATTTTTATTCTTACTTGTAATGAATATTTTCGTTATTTATTAACACTTAGTTATTAAACTAAGTTTTTATTTAAAATAATACTTGCTAAATAACCATTAAGTTGATATTATCTAATTGACAAGAATATTCGTTTTTTGTTAAAGTAAATAAAAAATTTAAAATTAAAAAAAACAACTTATATAGGCTTTTTGCATATCATATAATACTAAAATATATGAATGGAGGACTTTATGAAAGATTATAAAGAATTAAGAAATTTATATTCTGATTTTATATATGAAGGATATGAAATTCAAAAACAAGAAGATAAAATAGTAATAACATATAATTTTACAATTCCAAATTTAACAAGTTTTCATCCTAAATATGAATTTAAAAAATTTATTATTGATGATATGGCAAAAAATATTATTTTTCATATTGGGTTAGTAGAATTAATTAGCTATTGGAAATCAACATTAAGTCCTAATGTATATATTAAAGCTGGATATATCGATGAAGATCAAATTGAATGGTTTAAAAAAATGTATTTTTATGGATTGGGAGAATTATTTTATAGAAATAATATAGATTTAAATATTAATAACTTTATGAATATTATTTGTGAAGTTGATAAAAAAGAAACAGTTAATATAGATTATCAAGGATATGGCAATTTAATAGCCTTAGGTGGTGGAAAAGACTCTAATGTTACTATGGAGGTATTGAAAGACCAAAAAGAGGTAAATGATATTTTCATAATTAATCCAAATGTTGTAACAATAGAATGTGCAAAAACGGCCGGATATAATGATGATAAGATTGTAAGTATAAAAAGAATTTTAGATAAAAAAATAATTGAATTAAACGAACAAGGTTTTATTAATGGTCATACTCCATTTAATGCCATAATAGCATTTAATGCTTACTTACAAGCTTATATAAACAAAAAAAAATATATTGTCTTATCTAATGAATCAAGTGCTAATGAATCAAATGTAATAAATTCAGAAACTAATCATCAATATTCAAAATCATTTGAATTTGAAAAAGATTTTAGTAATTATATAAAGAAATATTTTAAAATTGATATAAATTATTTTAGTTTATTAAGACCTCTAAGTGAATATCAAATAGCATTATTGTTTTCTAAATATAAAAAATATCATAAAATATTTAAAAGTTGTAATATAGGAAGCAAAGAAGAAAAATGGAAGTGGTGTAATAATTGCCCAAAATGTTTATTTGTTTTTACTATTCTAAGCCCATTTCTATATAAAGATGAATTGATACAAATATTTAAAGAAGACTTATTTGAAAAAAAAGAATTATTAAATACTTTTATAGAATTAATTGGTTATGGTGAACATAAGCCTTTTGAATGTGTTGGAACATATTTGGAAATCAGATATGCTATATCAAAAACAATTAATAACATAGATGGAGAATTGCCTTATTTACTAAATTATTATAAGAATAATTATAATTTGGAAAATTTAAATTTAGATTTAGAACACAATTATAATGAAGAAAACAATTTGAGTCCAACTTTTGATGCACTATTAAAAGAGGAGTTGAAAAAGTATGTATAGAAAAATTCTTGAAAAAATAGAGCATAAAAATTTTGCTATTTTAGGCTTTGGAAAAGAAGGAAATTCTACTTATAATTTTGTTAGAAGATATTTACCTAATAAATCAA
The DNA here is from genome assembly GCA_947632375.1 of uncultured Bacilli bacterium. Taxonomy (GTDB): domain Bacteria; phylum Bacillota_I; class Bacilli_A; order RF39; family UBA660; genus UMGS1124. Next base: position 8,455 of record CANRPF010000018.1, on the reverse strand, counting down.
TAACTATTATAGATATGAATACAAATTTAATAAAAGAAAATGAAGAGTTATCTAAAGATCCAAATGTTAAATTTATTCTTGGAGATAATTATTTAGATAATTTAAATTCTTTTGATTTTATTATGAAATCTCCCGGAATAAAAATTCCAGATGATATATATATAACTTTAAAAGATAAAGTATCATCTCAAATAGATATAATATTAGAATTAGATAGAGAAAATATTATTGGAATAACAGGAACTAAAGGAAAAAGTACAACATCTTCTTTATTGTATCAAGTTTTAAAAGATCAAGGTAAGGATACTTTGCTTTTAGGAAATGTTGGAAATTCAGTATTTGATTATATAGAAAAAATAAAAAAAGATACAATATTAGTTATTGAAATGTCCAGCTATCAGTTAGATAATGTACAACTATCTCCACATATCGGTGTTCTTTTAAATCTTTACGAAGATCATTTAAATTATCATGGAAGTTTAAAAGAATATCATTATGCTAAGTTAAATATGTTTAAATATCAAAATGAATCTGATATTAGAATATTTTCTAGTATAGAAAAAAAGGTAGTATCATATTTCGAAAAAAATAATTATATAAGTCGTGCTATTGATGTTAATGAAGATTTGGTAATAGACAATAATATAGTTTATTATAAAAATAAAGAAATATATAATAAAAAAGATAAAAGATTTTTAATAGGAAGTCATAATTTTAAAAACATATTATTCGTTTTAAGAATAGCAATATTATTAAATCTAGATTTAGAAAGTACGAAAAATACAATTAATAATTTTAAGCCATTAAAACACAGAATGGAATTTATAGGTGAATATAATGGTATTAAATATTATGATGATACTATTGCAACTATTCCAGAAGCAACTATTAATTGTATAAATGCTTTAAAAGAAGTAGATACATTAATATTTGGAGGATTAGATAGAGGAATAAATTATGATGGATTAATAGAATTTTTCAATAATTCTAATATAACAAATTTTATTTGTATGCCAGATACAGGATTTAAATTGATAGATAAGATAAAAGTAGGTAATACATATAAAGTTGAAACTTTGGAAGAAGCTGTAGAAATCGCAAAGAAAGTAACAAAGAAAATATGTTTGTTATCTCCAGCGGCACCAAGTTATAATAAATATAAAAATTTTGAAGTAAAAGGAGATACTTATAGAAATTTAGTACAAAAATAGTATAAAAATCCTTTAATTATTAATAATAATAAAGGAGGATTATATGGATAAGAATAAGGAATTTGCAACATATTTATATCATGATGCTAGTATGGCTTTAGATAATTTAACTATGTTAATTAAAAAAATAAAGAATAAAGATAACAAAATAAAAAAGACAATAGAAGAAAGTATTAAAGGATATGAAGAATATCTTGTAAAATTAAAATCATATATTGAAAAAAATGGATTTAAATTAGAAGCTCAACCACTAATAAGTAAAATGGGAGCTTATTTTGGGATTAACATGGAAATTATGAAAGATAATAGTGATGCAAGAATTGCAGATATGTTAATTCAAGGCTTTACTATGGGAGTATTAAATGTTAGCAAAAAAATAAAAAATTATGAAAAATATGCTGATAAAGAATTAACGAAACTCGCAATAAAATTTAAAGAATTTCAACAAAAGAGCATAGAAATCTTAAAAGAATATCTTTAGATATTCTTTTTTACTTTATATGAAAATTAATGTATAATATCTTTGCCAAAGGGTGATTTTATGAGTTTTAAAATAGGAAATATAGAAATAAAAAACGATATAGTACTAGCGCCAATGGCAGGAATATCAAACACAAGTTTTAGAAAAATTATAAAAGAAATGGGTGCTGGTTTGATATTTGCTGAAATGGTTAGTGATAAAGCAATATGTTATAAAAGTCAGAAAACATTAGATTTATTAAAAATGGACGACTTTGAAAGACCTATTGCACAACAAATATTTGGAAATGATGTAGAATCTTTTGTTATAGCAGCTAAAGAAGTGGAAAAACTAATGCATCCAGATATAATTGATATTAATATGGGATGTCCTGTTCCTAAAATAGCAATAAAAAGTCAGGCGGGAAGTGCGCTTCTTAAAAATCCAAAAAAAATTGGAGAAATCGTTAAAGCTGTAGTGGAAGCTGTAAGTGTGCCTGTAACAGTCAAAATAAGAAGTGGTTGGGACGAATCAAGTATTAACGCATGTGAAGTTGCCAAAATAATAGAAGCATCAGGAGCAAAAGCTATAACAATTCACCCTAGAACTAGAGCTCAAGGATATAGTGGTGTAGCAGATTGGAATATAATAAAAATGGTAAAAGAATCTGTAAATATTCCTGTAATAGGCAATGGAGATGTAACTACTCCAGAGTTAGCAAAAAAAATGAAATTAGAAACAAATTGTGATGCAGTTATGATAGGAAGAGGAGTATTAGGTAATCCTTGGTTAATCAAACAATGCATAGATTTTTTAGCTACCGGTACATATGAAAAAAATATAACCTTAAATGATAAAATAGATATGTTAAAAAAACATTTGACATACTTAAAAAAAGATAAAAACGAAAAAACAGCTCTATTGGAAATAAGAAGTCATGCATTATGGTATTTAAAAGGCGAAAAAAATAGTGCACAAGTTAAAGCAAGCATTTGTACATCTAAATCAATAGAGGAAATTTTTACAATATTAGAAAATTATAAAAGGATGTAAATATGGAAAGTAAAATAGATTATAGAAGAAACGTTAAACTAAAACGTGCTTTTGATGGTGGTGGCTTTTCGACAATATATTATTCTTTATATTATGGTAAACCATATGCATTTAAAAAGCCAACTTATAAAGCATCATCAAAGAATTTAGATAAAAAACTAATTAGATTAACAGATTATTATGAAGATAAAGATTATATTTGGCCATATAAAATTATATATTTAGATGAAAACATGGAATTCTCTGGAACAATTATGGACTTTAAAAAATATGCAATAAAATTAAATGAAAGATTTCTTATTTCATCATATGAAGATAGAATTAAACTTCTTAAAAAAGCTAGAATATTATTAGAAAATTTACATAATAAATATAAAATTATTCATGCAGATATACATGATTTTAATTTTTTATGTGTTGGAGATGATTTATTTTTATTAGACTTTGATTCTTATATAGATGCAATTTCCAAAAATGGATTAGATATTGATTTAGTTAATAATTCATCAAGATATTATTTAAAAAATTATAAAGTAGATTATGGAGTAGATATTTTTTTATTCAATCTTATGACTTATGAAGCTCTATTAGATAAAAGTTCTGATTTACATTTTTCAGCTTTAAATAATATTTTATCTGGTGATTATGGAAATTTTAATGATGAAAGAATTCTTTCTATTCTTAAATCTTATAGAGGAGAAAATCCTGTAAAAAAATATATTATTGATTATTTATAAAAATTGAAAAGTTGTAATTATTTTTTAAATTTTGTGGTAGAATAATAAAGCGATTGGAGTTACTAATATGGATAAGATTATTGTTAAAGGTGCTAGGGAAAATAATTTAAAGAACATAGATATAGAAATACCTAAGAATAAATTGGTAGTTGTAACAGGAGTATCAGGAAGTGGAAAGAGTAGTTTAGCATTTGATACTATTTATGCAGAAGGACAAAGAAGATATGTCGAAAGTTTATCTAGTTATGCTAGACAATTTTTAGGTGGAACAGATAAACCTGATGTAGATTCTATAGAAGGATTAAGTCCAAGTATTTCGATTGATCAAAAAACAACAAATAAAAATCCAAGAAGTACAGTAGCAACAGTAACTGAAATTTACGATTATTTTAGATTATTGTATGCCCGTATTGGAGTTCCTTATTGTCCAAAACACAAAACTCCTATAAAAAGTCAAAGTATAGAAGAAATGACAAATAAAGTATTATCATATGAAATTGGAACACGAATAGAAATATTATCTCCTGTTGTTTATGGTGAAAAAGGAAGCCATGAAAAAATATTAGATGATTTAAGAAAAAATGGATTTACTAGAGTAAAAATTAATGGAGAAAACAGAGATTTAAGTGAAGAGATAAAGTTAGAAAAAAATAAAAAAGATAACATATTAGTAGTTGTAGATAGAATTGTAGTAAAAGCAGAAGAAAGAAGTAGAATTTTTGATTCATTAGAGACTGCTACTAAATTAAGTAATGGTAAAGTAGTTTTAAATATAATTGGCGATAAAGAAGTAATAATGAGTGAACATTATGCATGTCCAGAATGTGATTTTTCACTTCCAGAACTAGAACCTAGATTATTTTCATTTAATGCTCCATATGGAGCATGTCCAGAATGTAAAGGATTAGGAGTAAAACAAAATATTAATTTAGATCTCTTGATTCCAGATGATTCATTAAGTATTTTAGACGGAGCTATAAAACCATTATCACTAGACCAAAATATATATATGACTAATATTATGACTGTTGCAAAATACTATAATATCGATTTATCTAAACCTGTTAAAGAACTTTCTAAAAAAGAATTAGATATAATTTTATATGGTTCAGATGAATTAATTAATTTTGAATATGTTAGCAAAAATGGAAATAAAAGATATACGAAAGATTATTACGAAGGATTTGTAAATAATTTAGAAAGAAGATATATAGAAACAAATAGCACTTGGATAAGAGAATGGATAGAAGGATATATGATGGATACTGTATGTCCTAAATGTCATGGTTCTAGGTTAAAAAGTGACGTATTAAATATATATATAAATAAAAAGAATATTTATGAACTAACATGTATGAGTATTCAAGAACTTATTGAGTTTTTTGATAATTTAAAATTAAATAAAGAAGAAAAACAAATAAGTGAACTAATAATAAAAGAAATAAAGTCAAGATTAGATTTTTTAAACAACGTAGGACTTTCCTATTTAACATTAAATAGAAGTGCTGGAACATTAAGTGGTGGAGAAAGCCAAAGAATTAGACTAGCAACCCAAATAGGTAGTAAGTTAAGTGGAGTTTTATATGTTTTAGATGAACCTAGTATAGGATTGCATCAAAAAGATAATGAAAGATTAATAAAATCTTTAAAAGATATGAGAGATTTAGGAAATACTTTAATAGTTGTAGAACATGATGAAGATACAATGTTAGCTGCAGATTATTTGATTGATGTTGGACCGGAAGCTGGAGAAAAAGGTGGATATATCATTGCAAAAGGAACTCCAGAAGAAGTTATGAAAAATGAAAATAGTATAACCGGAAGATATTTATCTAAAAAAGAAAAAATAGATATTCCAAAAATAAGAAGAAAAGGCAATGGTAATTTTATAAATATAATTGGAGCTAAAGAAAATAATTTAAAAAATATTAATGTAAAGATTCCTCTTAATACATTAACAGTTGTAACAGGAGTATCAGGAAGTGGGAAAAGTAGTTTAATAACAGAAATACTATATAAATCTTTAAAAAAATATGTATATAATAGCAAAGAAATACCTGGTAAAGTAAAAGAAGTTCAAGGAATGGAACAAATTGATAAAGTAATTAATATAAGTCAAGATCCAATAGGAAGAACACCTAGAAGTAATCCAGCGACATATGTTGGTGTTTTTGATGATATAAGAGATGTATTTGCTGAAATGAAAGAAAGTAAAATTCGAGGATATACAAAAAGTCGTTTCTCCTTTAATGTAAAAGGGGGAAGATGCGAAGCGTGTAATGGTGATGGTGTTAAAAAAATAGAAATGCATTTCTTACCAGATGTATATGTTCCTTGTGATTTATGTAAAGGAAAAAGATATAATAGTGAAACTTTAGAAGTTAAATTCAAAGGTAAAAGCATTGCCGATGTTTTAGATATGAGAGTAAGTGAAGCTATACCATTTTTTGAAAACGTTCCTAAAGTTAGAGATAAATTGATAACACTTCAAGATGTAGGATTATCTTATATAAAATTAGGACAAAGCGCGCCAACATTAAGTGGGGGAGAAGCTGGAAGAGTAAAATTAGCTAAAGAACTTCAAAAAAAACCAACAGGCAAAAGTATATTTATACTAGATGAACCTACAACAGGATTGCATGTAGATGATATAAAGAAACTATTAGTTATATTACAACGAATAGTAGATAATGGTGATACTGTAATCATAATTGAACATAATTTAGATGTTATAAAAGTTGCCGATTATATTATAGATTTAGGTCCTGATGGAGGTTCTGGTGGAGGAAAAGTTGTTTGTGTTGGAACTCCAGAAAAAGTTAGTCAATGTAAGAATTCTTATACAGGAGAATTTTTGAAAAAAATATTAGTTGATTAAACCGAAAATAAATAATATAATTTTCATATTGGAGGTTATTTATGAATCCTGTATTAATTAAAATTGGAACATTTGAAATAAGATGGTATTCTATCTTATTAATAGCAGCTTTTATAATCGGTTTTTACTTTGTAGAAAAGGAATCAAAAAGATTTGATATACCAAAGGATTTTATGTTTAATATGATTTTTTGGACTGTAATATTTGGAATTATAGGAGCTAGAATATATTATGTTATATTTGATTGGAACTATTTTAGTCATAATATAAGTGAAATATGGAAAATTTGGCATGGTGGACTTGCTATACATGGTGGAATAATAGCAGGATTAATAACCGTAATTGCTTATACTAAAAAATATAAATTAAGAATTATAAGATATACTGATTTTTTAGTTCCAGGATTGATAATTGGCCAAGCAATTGGTAGATGGGGTAATTTTTTTAATCAAGAAGCACATGGTATAGCAACAAGTTTAGAACATCTTAAAAATTTACATTTACCAAAATTTATAATAGATGGAATGAACATAAATGGTGTTTATTATATTCCTACATTTTTCTTTGAATCAATGGCTTGTTTAATTGGATTTCTAGTTCTTATTTTGGTACGTAGAGGAAAATATATTAAAGTTGGAACTCCTACAGCATTATATTTAATTATTTATGGAATAATTAGATTCTTTATTGAAAACAATAGAACAGACGCTTTGGAATTCTGTGGCTTTAAGATAGCGATGATCGTTTCTGTTATAATGGTTGTTATTGGAATTGTAATATTAGTAATGAATAAAAGAAAGGGGAAATTTGAAGATCTTTATAACGATAAAAACAATAAAGATGCTTTAAATTATTAAAAAATATGATATATGACGTTATTATAATAGGTTTAGGTCCAGCAGGAATTAGTGCTTCTATTTATGCTGCAAGAGCAGGATTAAATGTCGCTGCTATAAATTTTTTAACACCTGGTGGAATAGTAAATGAATCATTTATAGTAGAAAATTATCCAGGATTCATAAGTATAAAAGGTCCTGAATTAGCATATAAATTTTTCGAACATTTTAATAGTTATGACATTCCATTATTTAATGAAGAAGTAATCGATATAAAAAAGGAAGAAAATATAAAAGTTATAACAAACAAAAATGTTTATGAATCAAAAAGATTAATAATTTGTTCTGGTAGAAAACCTAAAAAATTAAATATATTAGAAGAAGAAAAATATATTGGAAAAGGAATAAGTTATTGTTCTATTTGTGATGGAAATCTATATAAAAATAAAGATATTGTTGTTATAGGTGGAGGTAATAGTGCATTAGAAAATGCATTATATCTAAGTAATATTGCCTCAAATGTTACTATATTAGTTAGAAGTAATCAATTTAGAGGTACGCAAAGTCTTATAGAAGAAGTTGAAAATAAAAAAAATATAAACATACTTTTTGAAACTAATATAAAAGAATTAATAACGGAAAATGATATAATTAAAGGTATAAAAACAAATAAAGATGATATTTCCTGTGATGGTATATTTGTCCATATTGGATTTGAACCAAGTATTAATATATTAAAATCATTAGATATAAAAATGGATAATAATTATATTATAGTAGACAAGAACATGGAAACTAATATAAAAGGAATTTATGCTTGTGGAGATATTATTAAAAAAGATTTATATCAAATAGTAACTGCAGTGAGTGAAGGAGCACAAGCTGCAATGGCCAGCTACAAAAGTTTAAAAAATGAATAAAAGTATATGGAGTGTCATATACTTTTTTAATTTATACTATTCTTTTTTTTATACTTTTACATACGATATTATAGGAGGTAAAAAAATGAATGATAGTATGAATTACTATAGATGTAATCCATTTATGAATCAAGGTCAACCCGGGGTGACTGGGCCGACTGGTCCTACAGGACCCCGTGGATTAATGGGACCGACTGGACCTCAAGGTGTTCAGGGAATTCAAGGACCTGCCGGAATGATGGGTCCAACGGGACCACAAGGTGTCCAAGGAATTCAAGGTGTTGAAGGAATCCAGGGACCCACAGGACCCCAAGGGCAACCAGGCTTAACAGGAATGACCGGCCCGACTGGACCAACCGG
>CANRPF010000017.1 GCA_947632375.1 uncultured Bacilli bacterium | reverse complement strand
AATTTGATGCTTAATTACTGTACTACATATGGATCTGACTTTGTTCCTTGACCTGTAACAGTTGTGTTTGGTAAAAGAACAATCATAGGAGCTGCACTCATATATTTTTCTTTAAAAGATATAGTTTTAATAAAACTTCCATAACCCGAATAAGAAGAAGGATAAGCATATTCTCTTAAAGAAAATACCATTTTTGTTGTTGCTAATGTTAACAAATAAATGTCATTATTAAAATTCATAAAATTTTGAGAACTGCCAACAGACAAAGCTAATCCAGCTAAAACAGCTTCATCTGCTGATAATGAACCAACAAAATCTGTTACTCCATTTTGCTTATCTATTAAAGATGCATATTTTTCTGTTCCAAGACCATACAATCTTTTATATGCTTTTGTATACATTTTTTTTGATGTATCAGCAGTAATAATACCATTACTATCATAAAATGTACTAATATCTCCCAAATACCAAGTTTCTTTTTTTAATTTAGATTCATAATTTGATAAACCAGATGTTTTATACCAATTTTGTAATTTTTTTCTCATACATGTATCTGCTGAGCAATTAGCATAATCAAAAACATCAGCAGACATTTCAGAAATACCTGATATTGTTTCTAATTTTGTATTAGAAGAACTGCATGTTCTTTTAGAATCATTCAATATCAACTTAATACTACCATCGCCTTGTATTCTAACAACTCTCCAACACATATTGGCAAAATCCACAAAATTATTATCAATATCACCACGATAATAATATGAAGTTCCATAACTATCTGCAATTGAAGATAAAACATCTTCTGAACGACTTAAACTACCTAAAACAGAATAAAATTTATCATCAACAATTTTATGCAAATAAGGAATATCATATGTAAGCTCTTTACTAAAAAATTCATTTGCTTCATCTAATGTTTCAGCAGTAGCAAGATAATAAACATTCCCGCCTTTTTTTGCCTCTGCCACTGTATTAATTTTTGGATTTACTAATTTAAAGCCTTTTGTTGCATCAAATTCATATTTATTATCATACAAAATATACCAATGATTAGCGACAATACCAAATTCTCCCTGGCTCCTATCTGTTGCCCATGCCTCATTTTCAGTACGATAAGTGGAAATATATCCAACAGGTATTTTAGGTGTCGCTAAATAATTAACACCATTTGTTCCATTTATTGCATTATTTAATATTTTATATGCTAAATTATTAGGATTATCAGCATAAGGATTTGCTTCATTTTTATCCTTTATATTTACTTTTGCACTAAAACTTGCGCCCATATCATCTGATTGGTCTACATCATCATAATTTTTATATGTAACAGTTAATGTGTAATTTTGTGTTACACCTTGTGGTATTGAATTTAATACTATTATTTCGTCGTCTGATGGAAATATTGCATCATTTACTCCATTACATGGATTAGAATCGCTACTTGTACATGTTAATGTATATACTAAATCGCCTTTTCTTGTTAATGTATTTGAAACAGACTCAAATACTACTGCATAATTATCAACATCTGCAGTTCCTGTATTTTGTACTGAAAATGTTTTTTCTAATGTCTTTCCAGGCATTATTGGATCATCGGGTGCGATAATTCCATTACCATCATCATAAGTTAACTCTAGATTGGCTAATGTTCCTGATATACTTGTTGAAGTTGGGTTTCCTATTATTTTTGTCATGAAATAGGCATATGTTATTCCTATAAGTGCAAGTGTCACAATTATTATCCCCACTATACTTACTACTATTCTTTGATTTCTATTCATTATTACTCCTCTTTTCTTTTTAATAAATATTTATTAATGTCTTTTTTCATTGAAAAAAGACATTAATAAATATTTATTAATGTCTTTTTTCATTGAAAAAAGAATTGCGATAACTCTTGCTATCTTCATACTTATTATGTCATAAATTGAAACAAAAATACCCCATCAAGTAGTTGGGGTAAAATTATTTATTTTTGCTATCAATTATTATAGTTATTGGACCATCGTTTTCAATATTAACTATCATTTCAGCACCAAATATTCCTGTTTTAGTAGTTATATATTGATTTAGTTTTTCATTAAAAATATCATACAATTTAGAAGCTTCTTCACCTTTCATTGCTTTAATGTAGCTGGGTCTATTACCTTTTTTTGTATCTGCATGAAGTGTAAATTGACTAATTGATAAAATATTTCCATTAGTATCTAATATACTTTTATTCATAATTCCATTTTCATCATCGAATATTCTTAAATTAATTACTTTTTTTACTATATAATCTATATCTTCTAATGCATCATCATCTCTAAATCCTACTAATATCATCATTCCATTTTTTATTTCATTATATATTTTATTATTTATTATTACATTAGAAGATTTTACTCTTTGAACTACTACTTTCATTTTAACTATCCAATTCTATTTTTAATACAAATGGTAATATTCTAATACTTTCTATAAATTCATCTAATATTTCTTTATCTTTTACTTTTATTGTTGCATTATATCCTGTTGTTATATCTTTTTTAAATTCTGTTATAGAATTAATTACTACATTTTTTACACTTGCTTTATTTACTATATCTACTAAATTATTATTTAAATCTGTAGTAAATATTTTTATTTTAGTAGTATATAAATTATCTTTAAATTTATTCCATTCTACATCTATTAATCTTGTATCTATATTTTTTATATTTTGACAACTTTTTTTATGTACAGTTACTCCATTACCTTTAGTAACATATCCTACTATTTCATCTCCTTTTACAGGATGACAACAATCTGCAATAGTTACTAATATATCATCACAACCAGAAACTATAATATCTTTTTTATAATTATTATTTTCTTTTAATGATTTATTTAATACTTTATCTAATAATATATCTTGTACATTCTTTTTATCTTCATATATTAAATTAATTATATATGTTGCAGTATATCTTAATGATCCTATATTCAAATATAAATCTTCTAGATTTTTAACTTTTAAATCATTACATAATTTATCTATATTTTCTTGACTAAGTACTTCTTTAAATACTAATTTTTGTTTTCTTATTTCTTTTTCTAATAATTCTTTTCCTGTATTAATATATTTTTCTCTATCTATTTTAGAAAAATAAGATCTTATTTTATTTTTAGCTTGTGTAGTTTTTACAATATTTAACCAATCTTTATTAGGAGTAGCATTTACATCAGTTTTTATTTTTACTATATCTCCATCTTGTAATATATAATCAAGTGGAACAATATTACCATTAACAATTGCACCTACTGTTTTTTCTCCTACATTTGAATGAATTCTATATGCAAAGTCAATTGGTGTTGCGCCTTCTTGAAATTCCATTACATCTCCTTTAGGAGTAAATACATATATTACATCTGATAAAAGCTCTTCTTTCATTGATTTTGCAAAAACATCATCATTTTCATCTTCTTTATGACTATCTATAAGATTTCTATATAATTCCAATTTTTGATCCATTAAATTCTTTATAGTACTAGATGTATGTTCTTTATAAGACCAATGTGATGCAATACCATTTTCTGCTATTTCATCCATTTCTTTTGTACGAAGTTGAATTTCAAAAATATGTCCTCCATCACCAAATACAGAAGTATGTAAAGATTGATACATATTTGCTTTTGGCATTGCAATATAATCTTTAAATCTTTTAGGGACAGGTCTATATTTTGCGTGTATTAATCCAACCGCTAAATAACAATCACTTTCTTTTTCAACAATTGCTCTCATAGCAAGTATATCATATATATCACTCCATTTTTTACCTGTTGATAATTTAGTATATATACTATGAACGCTTTTTACTCTTCCTTTTATAGTAAATTTTATATTATTAGATCTTAGTATTTCACTTACACTTTCAATCATTTCATTTAATACTCTATTTAATTCTTCTCTTGTACCATCTAATTTATCTAATATACCTTGATATACATCTGGTTTTAAATATTTTAAACATAAATCTTCTAATTCACTTTTTATACTATTTATTCCTAATCTATGTGCAATTGGTATTAATACATTTAATGTTTCTGTAGCTTTTTGTTTTTGTTTTTCTTCTGGTAAATTTGAAAGTGTTCTCATATTATGAAGTCTATCCGCTAATTTTATAATTAATACTCTAGGATCTTCTGATAATCCAACTAATACTTTTCTTAAATAAATACTACTTGATTCACTTGAATCATTTAATTTAAGTCTATTTATTTTAGATAAACTTTCTACTATTCTTTTTACATCTTCTCCAAATAGTTCTTGTAATTCATCTAATGTAGCATCACTTTCTTTTACTGTTTCATGTACTAATGCTGCAATAATTGTTGTATCATCTACATTTAAATCACTTAAAATTATTGCGACCTCTATAGGATGCATTACAAAATCTTCACCACTTTTACGTTTTTTTCCTTTGTGATGTGCTTCTGCAAATTTATATGCTTTTTTTATTTTTTTTAAAGATTCTTCTGAATAATCTAATTCTTTATATTTATTTAATAAATAATCTAATGCATTGTTCATCTTGTACCACCTAATATATTACTCATTTTATTTTTTATATATTGTTTTAATTCTATTTCACTTGCATTTAAAATATCATCTACACATTGAGATAATGTTAAATCTTTACTTTTAGTCCATACATCTTGACTAAGATATTCCCATAAATCTCCTATTTTTATATAACCGATTCCTTTTGTTCTTAATTCTTCTATTTTTGTATTTAATGCAGGTTTTAGTTTTGTATATAATTCTTCTTTTGAATTTATTTTTATTTCATCCATATTTTTCCTCTTTATTTATAATATTTAATTATTTTTTCTATTAAGTTATTATCAAACTCTTTATTTTTTATCATTTCTATTTCAAATTTATAAGGAGGAAATTCTTTATTTTCTCCAACAAAAGGAGTTTCTAATATTTTAGGTACTGATTCTAATCTCTTATTATATATAACATTAATTAAATTAGTAAAACCAATAGTCCCAAATCCTATATTTTCATGTCTATCTTTATGAGAAGAAATACTATTTTTACTATCATTAATATGTATACATTTAATCTTATCAATACCAATTACTTTATCAAATTCATCTAAATAATAATCAAACATAGAAATATCTATACCACTATCATTTAAATGACAAGTATCTAAACAAACTCCTATTTTATCTTTTAATTTAATATTATCTATAATAGTTTTTATTTCATCTAAATTAATACCACATTCTGTACCTTTTCCAGCCATAGTTTCTAATAAAATCATAACATCACAATTATCAGATAATACCATATTAATAGCATTACTTATATTTAATAAAGCTTTACTTCTTTCAATACCTACACTACTACCAGGATGTAATACTAAATACTTAACTCCCATTTTATTAACTCTATTAACTTCTTGTTTTAAAAAATTAATACTAAAATCATATTTAGAAGGATCTAAATCATTAGCAAGATTAATAATATATGGAGCATGACAAATAACTTTATTTAAATCTATTCCATTTTCTTTCATTAAATTATATGCTAATTTTATTTTATTATCATCTATAATACATCTATTAGTATTTTGAGGAGCTCCTGTATAAAACATAAAAGTATTTGCATTATAACTAATAGCATCCTTAACACTTTTTAATAATTGTTCTTTTGAGTCAAAAGAAACATGACTACCTAAGTACATAATACCACCAATAACATTTTATCATATTAATATAAAATGTTATCTTTTTTTAATTAAAAATTTACAAAAAAAGAACGTAAAATTACGTTCTATAATTAAAATAATAAATTCTAACTAAGATACTACATAAGGATTAGACTTAGTACCATCACCTGATACAGTTATTCCCTTTTTTAAAACAATAGAAGGTCTTAAAGGAAGCTCAATCACACCAGAGTAATTAAACAAAATATCCCCAAAATTATCTTTTCTACCAAAATTATGAACATAAATCGTATTCCTACCACCACTACCGCCATAATCACCTGAAATTGTCAACCAACTTACACTTGGAATAGTTAAAAAACTATATCTAGCATATCCATCATACACAACAAGACCACTTTCTGGAGATGCTACACCAGCAAAGAGCACTTCATCTGCTGATAAAAGTCCTATATATGATAAAGTTGAATTATTATTTTGTGATATTAATGATTTATAACGATGACCACCATCATAAATAGGAAATTCTTTATGATATGGCCAAAATTCTTGTTTTAAATTTGTTTCCAATGTTTTTATGTTGCTATTAAACCATGTTTCTAATTCACCAGGAGCGTTATTTAGTGTCGAAGGTGAAAGGATTTTATAACTTTTACTACTTGAATTACAAAGATTTTTCTCATCTTCTAATACAATTTTTATGCTTCCATCTCCTTGGATACGTACTATTCTCCAACACATTCCAGCAAAGTTCAAATAATTATTATCAACATTACCTTTAAAATAATATGATTTTCCATAATTATCCTTAATAATACCAAATCCATTATCAGGAATATTACTAATATCATTTTTAATATAATTAACATTAAATTCAGATGATGTTATTTTATTTCCGTTATCCTGTAAAATTTTATATGCTAAACTATCTTTTTCATTTTTATATGGATTAAATGTGCTTTTATCATAAATGTTTACTTTTGCACTGAATGTTGCGCCCATATCATCTGATTGATTTGTATCTTCTAAATTTTTATATGTTACTGTTAATGTATATGTATGTATTACAGTTGGTTCTATTGAATCTGATACTATTATCATATCGCTTGCAGGAAATGTTTCTTCTTCTATTCCATTACATGAATAATTATGATCACTTGTACAAGTTAATGTATATACTAAATCTCCATTTCGTGATAATGTATTCGTTACATTTTCTAATACTACTATATAGTTATCTACTCTCGCTGTTCCTGTATTTTGTACTGTAAAAATTTTAGATGTTAATGTTGTTCCAGGCATAATTGGATCTTTGGGTGCGATAATTCCATTACCATCGCCATAAGTTAACTCTAAGTTGGCTAATGTTCCCGATATACTTGTTGAAGTTGAATTTCCTATTATTTTTGTTAAGAAATAAGCGTATGTTATTCCTATTAATGCAAGTGTCACAATTATTATCCCCACTATACTTACTACTATTCTTTGATTTCTATTCATTTCTACTCCTCTTTTCTTTTAATAAATATTTATTAATGTCTTTTTTCAATGAAAAAAGACATTAATAAATATTTATTAATGTCTTTTTTCAATGAAAAAAGAATTGCGATAACTCTTTGCTATCTTTATATTTATTATGTCATAAATTGAAACAAAAATACCCCATCAAGTAGTTGGGGTTAATCCTTTACTTTAGATATTAATGAAAATAGAAATGAAAATATTATTGCACTACATATTCCTAAACTAACTTCTCCTAACATGTTATTGAATATTCCTATAAATCCTTCTATTTTAAAACCTTTATAAGCTGATTTGAATAATGTATTTCCAAATGATGTTATTGGAATATTCGCACCTATACCTACCAATTTTATTATTTTGTCGTATATTCCTGTCATTCCTAAAAATGAACCTACAACTACTAATATACTTGTTACATGTCCTGGTGTTAATTTTGTGTTGTCTAATATTATTTGGCCAATTGCACAAACTAATCCGCAAAAAAGAAATGAATAAATTATTGTCATCTTATGACCTCCAAACTTATTAAATGGCTAGTGCTAGGGATAGAGTGTTTTTGATTTACTAGTAAAGGACTATGAAGTGAACCTGTTGCAATAAGAATTATTTTTTTATATTTTTTATTTGTAATTATGTTTCCAAAGAATACTAAAGGTAAACATACAGGACCACTACCACCACTATATAGATTTTGACTTTTTTTATATATCATACTTCCTGCATCAATATAATTTTTTATATTAATTCCATAATCTTTTTGTAGCATCATTTTAAATAATTCTTTACCATAGTTTCCCAAATCTCCTGTCATTATTAAATCGTAATCTGTTACTTTTGTTTTGGTATATTCTAAATGTTCTACTAATGTTTTTACAGCAGCAGGAGCCATTACTGCTCCCATGTTGTTTGCATCTTTTATTCCATAATCTACTACTTTTCCAATTGTTGATGCTTTTATTTTTATATTTGATGGTGTTTTTGAAATAATAGCACCAGCAGCACCTGTCGATGTAAATGTTGTGTAATCTGGTTTTTGTGCACCATATTCGACAGGAAATCTAAATTGTTTTTCACTTGATAAGTTATGTGAACTTGTTAAAGTTATACCTTCTTTTATAAATTTTCCTTGTATGAAATTAGATAATATTATAATTGAAGATAAAAATGTTGCACATGCACTATATACTCCCATAAATGATACATCTTTATCTTTTACACTTGATGATGTTGCAGTTAGTTGATTTGTTAAATCTCCACCTACTATTAATTCTGTTTTAGGATTTAATAAATTTTCTAATACTTCTTTTTGCATTTTTATTTCTGCATCTTCTATTGTTTTTTCTCCATAATAAAAATCATTTATAAATTTATTAATATTTTTTAAAAGTCCATTATTTTCATTTTTACCTGCTATTGTAAAATATTTATTTAAATAAACATCTTTATATATAAAACTAGCCATAAAATATCACCTTCAATATACAAAATATAAATGCACTAACTATTCCATATAAAATAACACTACCAGCAAGTTTAAAAAAATTAGAACCTAATCCTGTTATTAATCCATCTTTTTTATAATCCATTGCAGAACTTTGTATTGAATGAGCAAACCCTGTTATTGGTACTATTAATCCTGCTCTATATTTTATTACCCATTTATCAAAATCTAAAAATGCAGTACAAAAACAAGCAGTTATTATTAATAAAAATATTATAAATGAAACTGAATCTATTTCTTTAAATTTAAAATAATTAACTAATAATAATTTAATAGTTTCACAAATACTTCCTATTATTCCTCCACAAAGAAAAGAAGTTAAAAGATGTGATTTTTTATTTGGTTTTGGTGTTGTTTCTTTAACTATCCTTTGATATTCTTTTTTTTCCATTAAAAAACCTCCATTATTATTATGAAGATTTTATATTTATTTATGCGCAAATATATTCTTTAATTTTTTTCTTAGATTTTGTTTCTATTCTAGATACTTTAACTTGACTAAGTCCAAGAATTTCTGCAGTTTCTTCTTGAGTATAATCTTTAAAATATCTATAATTTATTACTTTTTTACCTAATTCATCTAGTTGTTCTAATGAATCATTTATAAGAATTTTTGTATCATAATCATACTCTTTTCCTATGACTGAATACATATTTGATTCATTAAGTTTATCGTTTTCTTCATCTAAAGAAACTATATTTTCTACTGATGAGACTATATCTAATATAGTTTGTAAATCTATTTCTAAATATGCACTAATCTCATCTAATGATGGTATACGTTTTAATTTTTGGGTAAGCATATTTCTTGCTGTTTCTATACTTTTATATATTTTTAAACAACATTTATTTAATCTAATGTTTTTGCTTGCTAATGAAAGTTCATGCATTTCTCCAAAAATATATTTATATGCATAAGTATAAAAATTTACATCTTTAGTAGGATCAAATTTTTTGCTAGCTTTAAATGCACCTATATAACCTGCTTGATATAAATCTTTTTTTTCTACATTGTAAAATTTTCTTGCAATCGATTTTATTCTTTTTTCTAATTCTTTATCTTCTAATATGTCCATTTACTAATATCATCACCTCATATTTTTAATAATTCTAATGCTTTTAATTCATTTGATACTTCAACAAATTCTTTTATATCAAATCTATTATTTACTACTAATACTTTTCCATTATTTTTATTTATTGCATTATAAGCCATTAATAAAGATTTATATCCTACATCATCTAAATTATTTAATTCATTAAAATTATATACTAAGTATCTTATTCCATGTTTAATTATAATAGGTATTAAAGAATCAATTAATTTAGTTGTAGTTATTTTATCTAAAGAACCTATAAGTCGCACAAATAAAATTCCATTTTTATACTCCATATTTATTTTTAACATAATCACCATCCATTTAAATATAAGTTATTTTATTTTTCTATTAAACTTATTCGACAATACTTCTTTATATTTTTTTTAAAAAAAGTAAAGTAAATGAAAATAATTTTTATTATTATTTCTTATAATACTTATTAAAATTTATTTTCAAAATTCCTTTAAAATAAAGTTAAAACTAGACAAAAAGCGATTTTTATATTATAATTAATTACATCAAGAAAGCTTTGTATTTTAATTTAGGAGGATAGTTTTATGAAGAACATAGATACTACTACGTTAGTTTTTGCATTGGGAGGCTTAGGCGAAATTGGAAAAAATATGTATGTTATAGAAACTAACGATGACATAATTATAATAGATGCTGGAGTAATGTTTCCAGAAGATGATTTATTAGGGATAGATTATGTAATACAAGATGTTACATATTTAAAACAAAAAGAGAAAAAAATTAGAGGATTATTTATAACTCATGGTCATGAAGATCATATAGGAGGTATAACATTTTTATTACAAAGCATAAATATAGATAAAATTTATGCACCTCAAATAGCAGCTGATTTAATAAATAAAAAATTAGAAGATAAAAATATTAGATATGATAATCTAGAAATAGTAAATTCTAATTCATTTATAAAATTTAAAAGCATGCAAATAGAATTTATAAATACTACTCACTCAATACCAGATTCATATGCTATAGTAGTTCATTCACCTGCTGGTGTTATAATGACAACAGGAGACTTTAAATTCGATTTAACACCTATTGGTCCTATGGCTGATATACATAAAATGGCTGAGATTGGAAAAAAAGGTGTAAAGCTTTTATTATCAGATAGTACTAATGCATTATCAGAAGGATTTTCTAAAAGTGAAAGCAGTGTTGATGAAGCTTTAAGTGATGTTTTTGCAAAAGTACGTTCTAGAATTATTATTGCAACATTCGCATCTAATATTTATAGAATAAAACATATTGTTGAAACTTGTAAAAAGAATAATAGAAAAATTATTACTTTTGGAAGAAGTATGGAAAATGCAAAAGAAATTGCTTTAAAAAATAATTTAATAAAAGATAGTACAATATTTATAGATGCTAATGCTAGCAAAGATTTAAAAAAAGATGAAATATGTATTTTATGTACAGGATCACAAGGAGAACCTTTAGCAGCTCTATCAAGAATTGCAAATGGAACTCATAAACAAATTCAACTTTTACCTGATGATGTTGTAATATTCTCATCTAGTCCAATACCTGGCAACAGAGCAAGTATTAATAGAATTATAAATAAATTATATTTAAAAGGTGTAAAAGTTGTAACAAATACAGAATTAGAAGATATACATACATCAGGACATGCTAAACAAGAAGAATTAAAATGGATGTTAAGAATTATTAAACCAGAATATTTTATGCCTGTACATGGCGAATATAGAATGTTAAAAAAACATCGTGATTTAGCGGAAATGTGTGATATAAAAAAGGAAAACATATTTTTAATGAAAAACGGAGATGTATTAGAACTAACAGATAAGAAAGCAAGTATAGGAAAAAAAGTACACGCTGGTGATATATATGTAGATGGTTCTAGAATTGGTGATATAGGTTCTGTAGTTATTAAAGATAGAAGACTTATGAGTAATGATGGAATATTAGTTACTATAATAAATATTGATGTAAATAAAAAAGAACTTATGATTAAACCTAATATAACTACTAGAGGATTTATTTTAGTTAATGAAAATGGTGAACTTATTCATGAAATAGAAAAGAAAGTAACTGAAATTGTTAAATCTTCTTTAGCTAGTGGATATAGTTATATTAATTTAAAAAATCAAATAATATTTGAATTAAATCCATTTATTAATAATTTAACAGGAAGAAGACCTATTATATTACCTGTTATAATGGAAGTAAAAAAATAATTCACGCAAATTAAAAATTAATCATTTAATAATATAGGTGGTAAAATGATTAATTTTTTTTATGAACTAAATCCAGCTTTACAAGCCTTTTTAGCATGTATTTTTACATTTCTAATTACAACATTAGGTTCAGCTAGTGTATTCTTATTCAAAAAAACTAATAAAACATTATTAGATATATTCTTAAGTTTTAGTGCCGGAGTTATGATAGCAGCTTCATTTTTTTCATTAATTAACCCTGCTATAAGTATGGCAAATAACTTAAATCAAACACCAATTATTGTTTTACTTATAGGAATAATTGGCGGAACTATTTTGCTATTTTTAGGAGATAAATATTTTGAAAAAAAAATAAAATTAACAAAAGACAAAAAGAGATTAGGTCTTTTAATATTTTCAATAGTACTTCATAATATTCCTGAAGGTATGGCAATAGGCGTTGCTTTTGGTTCAGTAATATATGGATTAGATGGTGCAACTATTGGAGCGGCTATAACTCTAGCGATTGGAATTGGTATACAAAATTTCCCTGAAGGAAGTGCAATAAGTTTACCATTAATCGCAAGTGGTGTATCAAAATTAAAGGCTTTTTTAATAGGAAGTTTATCTGGTATTGTAGAACCTTTTGCGGGATTAATTGGTGCATTATTAGTACTTAAAGTAAATATTGTTCTTCCCTACTTGCTTGCATTCGCAGCAGGTGCAATGTTATATGTTGTTGTTGAAGAAATAATACCAGAAAGTCAAAATACAGAAAAAAAGGATTTAATGGCATTTATTACAATATTAGGATTTTCATTAATGATGACACTAGATATTGTTTTAGGATGAAAAAAAGTTATGACAATTCATAACTTTTTTAATTATTATCTAAATAAATTTCTATATGACCAGCGAAAGTTTTTCCTTGATCGTAATTTTGATTTCCACCTACTCCTTGTAATTTGAAATTAACAGTATATTCTTGAGTTGAATATGGTGGAATAATTATATCTCTTGCAATTAATGCATCCTTTTTAGGAGCAGTTCTAAAATCATAATTTGCACCATTTAAAGTACTACTAATCTTATATTTAAAGTTATCTGATTCATAATCATTAACATCAACTATCCATCTTAAATTATACATTACATATAAACTAGATTTATTTACAACTTTAAATAATTTAGGTGGAACATTATTAACATAACCAGGTTGATCATCAGGATATAATCCTGTTATATAAATAGTATCTCCATCTTCATATTCCAATATTAATTCATCTGATTTAACACTTATTTTTTCATCACCAACTACAGATGAAGAACCATTAGTTGTAGGATCAATCTTTTCAACTTCTTCAAATGGAATACAATATTTATCACATTTATTATCTTTGTCGGTGTCACAATGTAAATCACAAACACCATCATTATTCATATCGAAATTCAAATCAGCTAAATCATCACCATTTAAATCTACTTCTAAATCAGCAACACCATCACCATCTAAATCATAATTTAAATCTGGCCAACCATCATTATTTAAATCACAATTTAAATCACAAGTACCATCACCATTAGTATCTTGATTCATAAGATTATAATCTGGCTCAAAATCTCCATCAGTATCTATATTAAATGTAGGAGTTCTATTACCCTTATAATCAACATTAGCATCTGGTCTATCATCATTATTATTATCTATATTAATTTCAGGAATTCTATCATCATTTAAATCTAAATTCAAATCTGCAATACCATCATTATCTATATCTTTATTTAAATCTTTTATAATATAATTATTAACAGATGCATAGCTAGCTCCTAATAAAGCTAACAATAAAATAGCAAAAAATATTAATAATAAAAGAAGAGATCTATTATTTTTAATTGAAATAATTATTTTATCTTTTTTCTTTTCTACTAAAACACCATAAGGTAAATGAACTTTATTATCTTTAGGATCACAAGTTAATTTAATACATCTCAAAGAATATTTTCTTAAACTCTCTACCTCTATACCTTTATATATTTTATCAAATATTTCTTCAAAATATTTTTCTTGTTCTTCAACAGATAATTTTTCGAATTCTTCTAAGTATATAATTTCAGTTTTCGTATTTTTTTTAACTAAAGTTTTATTTTCCTTTATCTCGTTCTTCATATATATACTCTCCTTATTATTAATTATACAAAAAAAGCATAAAAAACACAATAAAAAAGAATTAATTATACAATTTAATGAACAATATCATTAATTGAACTAATTAATTCATTATGACTTTTAATAAACTTATTTAAAATAGCACTAATAATACGTTCTTTATTTTGCTTTTCTTTTAAATTAATATCATAATATTTCTTTAATTTATCAACTAAAACATCTAAAGAATCCTTAGAATCATAAATATATTCATCTATAACTTTAGATAATTTAGAATCTAAATCTTTAAACTTTAATATATTATCTTGATTTTCATCTAAAGCATTACAATCTACAAAGAAACTCAAATCAAATTCATTTCTTGTTTCATCATCGCTTTCTTTAGAATTTTCATATTTAACAACTTTTGGATCTTTAAATTCAAAATTATCCAATTGTTCCCATAAAAGAAATGCTTTTTGAAAATTAGGCTCTCTTAGTATTAAATTAGTTTTTCTAATAGGATTTCTAACAGGAGAACATCCTATTAAATCCTTAATCATTTCAGTAGTACCAAATCCACTAATAATATCATAACAAGCAAGAATTCTATCTCTTAAAGACTTTCCATCTTTATTTAGTTCATCTACACTTTCATAATTTATTTTAACTTCAATAGAAGCTTTCTT
The DNA here is from genome assembly GCA_947632375.1 of uncultured Bacilli bacterium. GTDB lineage: Bacteria > Bacillota_I > Bacilli_A > RF39 > UBA660 > UMGS1124. Next base: position 16,314 of record CANRPF010000017.1, on the reverse strand, counting down.
ATTATCATATTCACTACTTGCTTTATAAATAGCATCCTTCTTAGTTTCACGTAAAGATACTACATCTAAATCTTTTAATTGACGTTCTATAAAGTTTTCCAATCTTTTAACTAATGTATATATAAATCTATTTTCATATAAATCAGTCGTATCTTCTTTATGAACATTAAGTAACTTTTCTGGCATTACATTTCCATCTTCATCAATATCTCTTATATTTTCACTATGCTCTGCCAAATGTTGAATAGTTTCTTGAGAAATCTTTTTTACTTTTTCAACTATTACAATATCTTCTTCTTGAACTATAAATCTTCTAGGATTTCTTACTATTTTATCTATATTACCTAAAGTATTTTCAAGAACATATAACCAACTATAATCAACATTAACTTCCTTAACATTTTTATTTACAGAAAATGTTGAAGAAGTCTTTGAAATAAATGTATCTATTTCATTTGTATTTAATATATTTATAACATCTCTAGGATTTAAAGACATAAATACCTCCTATATAGATTTTTTCAATCTAGTTAGGAAACTTTTACATTTAGTCATATTCTTTTCGCCAAATTCTACATTTAAATAATTAACAAATTCATCTAATTCATTTTTAACAAAAGATAAATTTAATTGTTCAAATTTTCTTAAAATTTTACTTGCAACCATATAATCAACAGCATCTATTTCAGTACCACCACATGCTATATAAGCTGGTACAAAATCCATAATCTGTCTCATAATACGATTACCAAAAGAAATTCTAAAATGTTCAATTATATATTGTTCTAACTCTTCTAATTTAGTTTTCATTTCATTTGATAAAGGATATTTTTCATTAGCTTCATCAAATAACTTTTCAAAATAATCATCAGTTATATTAATCTTATCTGTCTTAGGTGCATCAAACTTCTCACCTTTTTCATTAATATCTATAGGCATTGCTCTATCGTATACTTTATCAGTAACCATAAATGTTGAATCATCATTATTTATTGTTCCTATATACCACATATTAGTAGGCAATGTAAAATTACCATTAACTATCTTCTTAGGATCATTTTCCCATGGAGTTGCAACTAAATTAACAACCCATTCTTTCTTATTAGGCATTTCCATAATAGAAAGCATTTCAGCAAAGTAATATTCTACACGTGCTATATTCATTTCATCAAGTATAGTTATATAAATCTTATCATTATAAGTAGCTTCATACATTTTGCTTAATAATTCAGTTTCATTAAATCTCTTAGTAAATTCATTAAAATATCCAAATAATTCAGTTCTATCTCTCCATGATGGTTGAACAGGTGCAATAACAGAATCATTACCTAAAAAACTACCAAAAGCATACGCTAAAGATGTTTTACCTGTACCAGAAATACCTTGTAATATAAGTAATCTACTAGCTGCAAAAGAAGCGATAAATAAACGAATTAAGTCAATAGAATAATATAACTCTAATTCACTAGCATTATAATTTCTAAATTTCTCACAAATCTCTTTTAAAGTTATTGAAGTATCTACATTTTTATCAGGTACATAATCAGCCCATTTTTTATCTATTTCAGTTAACTTATAGAATCTACTTTCACCTTTTCCAAGTTTAGTTATAGGATTACCATTTTCATCAAACTCTTCACCTTCATTAGCCATAGTAGTAAGCTTATCATTTTCTTGTTTCAACTTAATCATATCATAATTTAACTTTTCTACTTCTTCTAATAAAGCATCTTGTTCATGACTCTTCCTTACAACTCTTAATATCTTTCTCGTAACAACAAATACTATAAAAGCAAAAAGTGCAATTAATACCAAAAGACAAAGTACTGCAATAATAATAAATATACTGCTTACAGAACCCTTATATTGATCAATTATACTCAAATAATCAACAATATTAAACATTCTTAATATTCCCATAAAAATTGATTTAAATATCGATACAATTCCATCAAAGAATGGAGTTAAAAAATCAACAAAAAATTTACCATAATTATTCATAAATATCCTCCTACTACCTATTTAATAACTCTATCTCAAGCATTTTATTTAAAAAATCCTTTACAATAAAATTAATATTCATATCTTTCCATATCTCTATATATTTCTCATTCATACTTAAAAACTCTTCAGGAACTAAAACATTTTTTATTCCCATAAACATATTATAATTATCTGATTCAAAAACATCATTAATTTCAATAAACAAATCTATATTATTATCTTTACACTTATTTATTAAATCATAATTACCATTAATATCTTTATAATCAACAATATATTTAATATGTCTTTGAATCTCAGTATCTTCTTTTTTATTAATATTATTTATATCCAAAGGAAATAACATATAATAATCTAATCCCATTTTCAAAGTTTTAAAAAGAGTTAAACAACATAAATCAAAAGAAATTTTATTAAACTCATCTTTAATATTAAGTTTATCTATAGCAATATTAGTATCTCTTCTATCAAATTGATTTAATTCTTTAATATCATATTGATACATTACTTTATAATACTTCTTTAAATTATCTACACTTATATAATAATTAAAACTATCTGAATTATTAATTAAAGATAACGTTCTCTTAATTTTATTTTCATCTTCAATAATAGGCCTTAAAGACTCAATTAATAAATCTAAATTCTTATTATTACTAAACTTAATTTTTTGAAAATTATCTATAACATTATTAATAACCTTCTCTATTTTTTTAGGTGTATCTATCTTTTTAAAATCTATATTATATATAATTATCGCCAAATAAATTAAAATAGTTAAATATAATATAGAACCTTCACTTTCTTTAATAACTTTAGTATTATTAATCGACTCATAATAATCTATTATAGAAAGCAATATACATTTTAATTTTCTATTTATTTTATTATTAAATTTTATATATTTATCTATTTTAGAAAAATTATTATCTGAATATAAAAAATATCTATCATAATATATATTAATTATATTCTCTAAAATATTTGCTAACTCTTCTTTAGAAGTCCATATATTATTTTCTTTATAAACAATGTTTTCTTCTAAAGAATATATAACCTCAGGTAAGCATTTTTTAGAGTGAGTTATATAGTTATATATAAATTCTTCCATAGTAGCCTCTTCCTATTCTATATAAATATTATCATAAAATTAAAATAGATACAATAAAAAAAATATCTTTATTAGATATTTAACTCTTTTATATTATTTAAAAATTTCTTACTCTTCAAATAAAGTCCCGTATATCTATCATAATATATATTTATAAATCTATCTATATTATTTATAATACTTTCATTTATTTTTAAATCACTTATCGTACTTATATCAATTAAATAATACATTCTTAATAACTTAATAGTTTTTTCATCATATATTATCTCATTAGTATAACAATCCCTACAAATATATCCACCTACATCGCCATCTATTGTGATTATGTTTTTTTTGCTACCGCATTTAGCACAACAATTAAAATTAATACCGACACCTAAATAATCTAATACTTTTAATTCAAATATATTTGTTAATACTTTAGGATTTAATCCTTCTTCTATTTTTAATACAGTTTCTATAAATATCTTATATAAACTTTCAGTTTCATCAGTTTGTTTTAAAACTTGATTAGTTAATTCAACTAAATAACTAAGATAACTTATTTTAGTTAAATCTTTTCTTATATTAATTAATTCATTAACTTTAGCTTCTTTTAAATAGCTAAGTTTATCTTTTTTATAATTTAATAAAAAATTACCATAAGTAAATTTTAAAGTAACACTTCTTAAATCACTTTTTAAAGTCTTAGCTCCTTTTGCAATCGCACCAATTACACCATCTTTAGTAAATATATTAATTATTAAAGATGTATCTCCTGATGGAACTTGACTTATTATAAAACCTTCAACTTCTTTTATTTCAATCACTTCTTTTTATATTCTAAATAATATTCTATTTTTCCTGTTTTTTTAAATAACTCCCATAATTCTTTTTTATTCACAAATATCCAACCCTTTCTAATTATATAGTGGGAGTAATTTAAAAATTCTATTCACTTCTTTTTAAAATTTGTGAAAACAAATATAAATTATATGGCATATTTAAACTATTCATAATTTTTATGTTTGATTCTATATCTTTTATAGATAAGTTAGGATATTCTTTTTTTAAAGTATTCATAAAATCAGTTAATTTAATTTTTTCTGATGTAATATGATATTTTTTAAAATAAATCTTTACATTTTCTATAATAAAAGAAGAAAAGACATCTTTATTATTATTTAAGAAAAATAAAAGTAATTCTTGATCCCAACCTAAATCAATATAATAATTATAAATATCATATGGTTTATCATTAACTAAATCATCACTTATTAATTCAATAACTTTCTTTACCTTTAAAAGATTATTTTTATTAAAATCATTTTCTCTTTTTAAAAAGTTTTTAAGAATTTGTTTTTCCATATCTGTTAAATAATAGTTTTTAAAATTATTTATAAACTTTTTAAATTTTGAATACTCTATTCCATTTAAAGTAACATATTCTTTTATATTATTTTTATCCTCTTTTATATAATTAAAAATTATATTTATTATTTGTTCTGCTTCTTTTCTTTTATTACCTTTAACATTTTTAGAATACTTTAAAGTATATTCTAAATAAAGAGGATCTATCTTTTTAGAAAAAGTACTATCATTACGTAATTCTTCTAAATAATCATTTATAACATTATTATAATAATCTATAGTTATATTATTTTTTTTAACAAAATTATTAATTTTATTAGTATCATTATTAGAATCTATATAAAACTTAAGAAAATCTCTTTTTTGTTCTTTAGTTAGAAGTAATTCCAAATTCTTGTAAATACCTTTCTTTATCTCTCCAATTTTCTATAGTTTTTACATATAATTCTAAATATACTTGTTTTCCAAAATTATTTTCCAATTCAACTCTTGCTCTAGAACCTATTTCCTTTAACATACTACCATGATGTCCTATTATTATCTTCTTTAAAGAATCCCTACTAACTATAATATCTACATTTATTTTAATTAAATTAGTTGACTCTTTAAAATTCGTAGTAATACAAGTAACAGAATGAGGAACTTCTTCCTTAGTTAGTTCTAATATTTTCTCTCTTACAAATTCACTTGCTAAAAAAGAATTATCTGCATTTGTAATAACGCCATCATCATAATATTTTACATCATCATTAATATAATCTTTTAAAACTTTTACTAATCTATCAATATTATCTTTTTTTAAAGCTGATATAGGTATTATTTCTGCAAAATCATATAATTCTTTATAAGACATAATACTTTCTAATATTTGTTCATTATTTAATTTATCAATTTTATTTAAAACTAATATAACGGGATTAGAATTATTTTTTAATGTATTTAAAATAAACTTATCTCCCTTACCTACACCTGTTGATGCATCAACCATAAAAAGTATTACATCTATTCCATCTATTGCACTATAAGCTTCCTTATTTAATTCCTTACCTAATTTATCAATAGGCTTATGAATACCAGGTGTATCAACAAATACAATTTGAGAATCACTATCATTATAAACTCCATGAATTGTATATCTAGTAGTACCTGCTACATTGCTAACAATTGAAACTTTATTATCAATTAATGCATTTAATAACGTAGATTTCCCGGTATTTGGTCTTCCTATAATACTTACAAAACCACTCTTCATTAATACCTCCTAATAAATATTATTATATAAATTGCCCACCTTCAATACTCTGTTATCTTCATTTGCAGTATATAAAATTACGCTTTTTTCAGGTTCAAAAAATTCAGTAATAATATTTCTATTTAAATATTTTAAATCTCTTATATCATTAGTATTTACCATAAGATAGATTTTTTCAAAATCGCCTTTTTTATATCCTTTTGCAACTGCAGATGCTATTGCAATTTGTTCTGCATATATTCCATCTCTAAATACTGCATTTTTAACACTTACACCAACAAATTTGCTTCCATCTTTCATTAAAACAATAGATGCAAATTTAATACTATCATTTGGAGTATAAGCATTATTTAAAAGAGTAACTAATTCACTAATCATATTAAATCTCCTTCATCAAACTTATTTGGACATAATTCACTTATTGTAAATTCTTTAGTATTACCTTCTTCATCATAAGAAATAACTTTATCGCTTTCTTTAAAAAATTCGAGTATTACTTGTCTACATAAGAAACAAGGAGTTATTATTTTTCCCATTCCATAAAGATGTATAGTTTTAAAATCTCCCTTTTTATAACCATTTGCAATTGCAGTACCTATTGCAACTTGTTCTGCACATAGTCCATCTTTAAATGAAGGATTTTCTACATTAACACCTTCAAATAAAGTGCCATCCTGCATTTCTATAATACATGCTACTTTATATCCACTATTTAAAGAATAACTATATTCTCTTAAACTTTTTAATTTTTCTAACATATTTATCTCCCTTTTAAATCCCTAATTCATCTAATATTTCTTTTTGTAATCCAAACATAACTACTTCATCATCCTTATTCATGTGATCATATCCTAATAAATGTAAAAGACCATGTATAGTTAAAAACGATAATTCTCTTTTTTCAGAATGTTCATATAACTTAGCTTGTTCTTTCATTTTAGGTATAGATACAAATATACTTCCTAAAGTATTAATAACTGTCTCTATATGTTTATTATCATTTAATGCAAATGATAATACATCAGTAGTTCTATCAATTCCCCTATAATTTTTATTTAATTCATGCATTTTTTCATCATCTATTAATATAACATCAAATATACTACTTTTTATATCAAGTTTTTTAATAGCATAATCTAAAACTTCTTCTAAATAATGATAATCTTTATAACCAAATTCATCTATTATTTCATATTCTGTATTCATAACACCTCCAAAATATTATAATATTTAAATATAAATAGAATACTTACTACCAATAATATAATCCATAATATATTATAAATCCACTCTTTTTTTAAAAAATCAGGCAACATATTCTTTAATTTTTCAAGCAACTTATATAAAAGATATCCTACTAATCCACCAGATAAGTTAAGAATTATATCATCTATATCAAAACTTCTTCCAATATTCATCTGAATTAATTCAATACTAATAGATGTAATAAAAGTAATAATAGCAGTAATATATATTTTTTTATTTTTTAATATATTGCTAACACAATATCCAAATGGAATAAATAATAAAACATTTCCTAATACATTTTTATAAAATAACTTACTTGAAAAATCATATCGAGTTATTTCTTTAAAAGGTATAAAATTATTTGAAAAACTTTCAAAATCAGTAGTAGTAACTAACTCAAATAATAAAAACATATATAGTATAAACATTAACATAAATAAATCTTTATATATAATTATACGTTTTTTATTAATAAAAGCATCTGATATTCTAAGTATTACTAATACTATAGTAAATAATAATAACATGGGCCAAATTTCTTTTAAAACTATATTAACTTCATTAGGTATCATATTTCCTCCGTTAATTAATTGCTAGTTTTTCCAATCTCTTCTTCTGTTACTACAAATACATTCATATATATTGTACTATTATTTATATCTTTTTTCAAAACTTTTTTAGATATTATATTTCCTTTATCTTTTAATTTTATCTTAAATTTTTCATCTATAGTATCATTAATTTTTTTAATAGCTTCTTCATCTGTATATTTTTTTTCTATTTCTTTATATTCTATTTCTTTATATATTGTAAAAAATCTATTTTTTATAATATACTTTTTATCAAAATGTTCATAGATATTTTTTCTCAAAACTTTATGATTAAACGTAAAATTTATTCTTTTTTTACCTGTATATTCTTTATCTTTATAAATTCTATTTAAAGAAACATTAGTATTATACCAAACATTACCATATACTTTACCACTAGCACAAGTAGTACCCATAATACCATCATTAAATAAAATATTACCACTAATTAATATATCATCTTTATGAACAAAATCATTTACATTTACTAATACTTCTCCTTTAGTTGCAATTATTTTAGTTATTAATGCTTCTTTATTAGAAATAATATTACAATAATCTAATTCTTTTTCTAAGTTATCTTTAATTCTCTCTTCTACACGTATAACATATTTCATACCAATATTAGTAATACTTAACCATTCTAATTTATCTTTATTATTTTCTAAGATTTCTTCTTTTATTTTTTCTAATTCATTAAAATCTTTTTTATAAGAAAACTTTTTTATTCCATAATATTCTAATTCTTCTTTTACTAACTCTCTTATTTTTATATTAGAATGTATTATATTTATATCTAAAATAAAATTAGTTGCATAGAAGCTTAGAATTAAAAGTAAAATAAATACTAAAATAAAATATTTTTGTGAAAATATTAATTCTTTTATATTATCTATACCAATACTTTTATAAATATCAATATCTGAATAAAAATTATATAATTTAATTTTATCAAAATCATCTTTTTTTATTTTAACAACTATATTATTTTTATCTATATAGTTTATTTTAAATAACTCTATATTTTTATCTTTACATTTATTAATAAATCTATTTATATTATTTTTTACACTAATTAAAATAAATTTACTCATATAATTTCTCCACTTTATAAATAATACCTTTAATAAGTAATTCCTTTTTTTCCATACGTATAATTAATAAGTTTGATCCATTTATATTAATATTAAAATTTTTAAGTTTTAATAATATATTTGTATCAGTAAATTTAACTATTTCTAAATAATTATATATATAAATTAAATTCTGATAAATTATTATATAATAGTCTTCTTTTTTCAAATAATTCTTTAATATTTCAAACACAATAAAATCACCATTAAATTATATGCTAAAAAAAAATAGTTAAGCTATGTTAACTATTTTAATATCATAATTTCCATTTGGACTTTCTACACTAATTATATCTCCAACTTTTTTATTCATAATTGCTTTTCCAATTGGAGATTCATTAGATATTTTATTTTCAAAAGGGTCTGCTTCCATAGAACCAACTATTGAATATATTTCTTCTTCTTCATCTTCAACATATTTAACAGTTACAGTAGTTCCAACTTCAACTTTGTCACCCTTGGATTTTTCTATTATTTTAGCATGCTCTAACATATATTCTAGTTCTTGAATTCTAGCTTCTATTTTAGCTTGTTCATCTCTTGCAGCATCATAATCTGCATTTTCAGATAAATCGCCTTGAGCTCTTGCTTCTTTAATTGCTTCAATGATTCTTGGTCTTTCATTAGATTTTAAATTATTTAATTCAGTTTCTAATTCTAAAAAGCCTTCACTAGTTAATAAAAACTCTTTTTTTTGTCTCATTTAAATCACCTTTCATTCTGTTCATCAACATTGTATGTAATAATACTACAAAATATATTAAATGTCAAATACTTTAAGCCTCATCATATCATACTTTTTTAATTGCTTATCTACCCTTAATTTAACTATCATTCTAGGGTGTCTTGCTACTTCAATCTCATTTGATTCTATATCTAATATTTTATCTATTTTATAATTAAAAGTCTCTGTATTAGGGCCAAAAAATTGAACAATATAACCTAATTCAAAATAATTCCTTTGTTCAATAGTTGCAATACCATCTTTATAATCAATAACTATACCTAAAAAGTCTTGATTAGTTAGTTCTTGTCTATCAAGATAATATTGTTCATCACTACCAGGAAGTTTATCAAAAAATTGTGGAGTAGATTCTCTATTTGCACATCTATTTAATATATTTAGACAATAATTAGTATATGATTCTGTCAATGTTTTATTTACTATTTTATTTAATAATCTTCTATAAACTAATATTACTGTTGAAATATAATATATACTTCTCATTCTACCTTCTATTTTAAAAGAATTAACTCCAATATTTATCATTTCAGAAATAAATGGTACCATATTTAAATCTTTAGGAGTAATACTAAATGGTATATCAGTTACTAAATTAGAAGATTTATCATAATAATCAAAAACCCATCTACATATTTGAGCACAACCACCTCTATTAGAATCTCTATTAGTACAATAATTAGATAATACACATCTACCACTTATACTTGTACACATTGCACCATGTATAAAACATTCTAAATCTAAGTTTGTAGCTTCTTTTATTTTCTTTATATCTTCTTTACTAGCTTCTCTTGCTAAAACTAATCTTTTAGCACCTATACTTTTATAAAATAATGCTGTTTCATAATTTGTAATACTAGCTTGTGTACTAACATGTAATTCTAATTTTAAATTTAGTTCTTTAACTAATTTCATTACTGTTATATCACTTGCAATAATTCCATCTATATTAATACTATCTAAATATAAAAGATAATCTTTTAAACCATCTAATTCTTCATTATGTAAAACAATATTAACTGCAACATATATTTTTTTATTATTACTATGAACAAATTCACTAGCTTCTTTTAATTCTTTTCTATCAAAATTAGTAGCATTTGCTCTTAAAGAATATTCTTTACCACCTAAATATATAGCATCTGCTCCATAAATGATAGCATATTTTAATTTTTCCATATCTCCTGCTGGACTTAATAACTCTATCATAATTCACCTATTTTATATATAGTTTTCTTATCTAAAAAACCATAATCATAAGAAATATTACTTTTATTATTTAATAAATCGTTTATATCATTTGGCTTTAATGAATCAGGAAATATTATATAATATAAAATTTTATTATCATCAAATTCATTAATTCTAGGTATTAAATTAAAATACTTTTCGTTAAAAAACATAGTTCCATAATTACTTTCTTTAACTATAAAATTATTATTAGTTATCTTTTCTTTAATTAGTATTTCATCTTTACTTTCTAAATTAAAATTATTATTAAAATTAGATATTAATAATCTTCTAGAATACATTACATTATTTCTACCAAATATATTAAATACTAACTTTTTATTTGATTTACTCATTATAAGTTTAATACTATCTTTATCTAATTCATTAGATATAACACAACTTGAAACATAATCTAACCAATAATTAATAGAACTATAATTAGTTTGAAAATGTACGATATTTAATATTAAATTAATATTAGTATCTTTTAAAACATTATATACCGCTATATCTTCAAATATAATATTTTTAAAAGATAATAATCTATTCTTAATTAATTTAAAATCTTCTAATGTCTTAGTATCAAATACTCTATTTATATATAAAGTTATATTATATTTATTATTTAAATCTTCTAAAACATCTAAAGAAAAAGATTTATAACCTATACTAAATTCATCAACTGCAAAAAGAAAATTGTTTATACCAATTTTCTTATATTCTTCTAACTCATTTAAATTTTCTATATTAATCAAGATCTTTTCTTTTTTCATTTCTTTTAAAACTTACAGATAAACCGTCACCTATATCATAAAATCTAGTTATATAATCTTTATTAGTCTTTAAAAAATCAATATATTTTTCTATCTTATTTACAATACCTTTAACATTTCTAGACTTAATTTCATCTTTTTTACTAACTAAACCATGAAATTTAAGATTATCTGTAATTATTACTCCTCCTGGATTTAAATAATTAGCAAACTTCTCAAAATACTTAATATATTGGCCTTTTGCAGCATCAATAAAAATCAAATCATATTTACAACCAGCTAAATTAACTTCTAAAGCATCATTATAAACAACTTCAATACGTTTATCTAATCCACTTTTATTAACGTTCTTAACTGCTTCTTTATACCTTTTTTCATCTTTTTCAATAGTAGTTATTTCACAAATATCATTAGCATTAGCCATCAATATTGCAGAATAACCTATCGCTGTACCAATTTCTAATATACTTTTTACATTATTTAACTTAATATATTTCATTATAAACTTTATTGAATCTAATTCTATAATAGGAACATTATTACAACTAGCATAACGCTCCATCTCTAAAACTAATTCTTTCATTAAAATCACTACTTTCTATCCTATCCATTTTCCTTCTTGTATTAATTTTGCCTTAACACTTTGATGTTCTGAATAAGTTTTCATGAAATAAGTATTTTTATCCTTATCAGCAAGGAAGTAAAGATAATCATTGTCATCAGGATTAATAACTGCTGCTAAACTAGATAAACTAGGACTACAGATTGGTCCAACAGGAAGTCCCTTAACACAAGAGCCTCTTGTATTATAACCATTACAGCTATCTAAATCATTTTGAGTTAATTTATCTTTAAATGTTTTACCAACTGCATAATAAGTAGTTACATCACTTCCTAAAGACATATTAATCTCTAATCTATTATAAAACACTCCAGCTACTTTACCTCTATCATCACTATTTACGCCTTCTTGTTCTACAATGCTTGCTAATGTTAAATACTCATGTACACTCATATCACTTGATTTAAGAATATCTTTATAATCTTCTAATCTTTTTCCCATTGTATCTAAAAAAACACTAACAATATCTTCTATTGTACTATTCTTTTTAAAATAATACGTATCTGGAAAAAAATAACCTTCAAGTGGAAAATATATTTTATCATTATATATTTCATCTGTCAAAAACCAATATTTTTCTATTAATTTATCTAAATATTCTTTATCACTTAATTTCTTAGTAATTTCATCTTTATCTAAATTAAAATTTTCAGATATCAAATCAATATAAGAAGATAATCTTTTACCTTCAACAAAAGTTAAAGATATCGCTTCATTTTCTATATTCTTTTGATCACTAATAGCTTTTAATATTTCATTAGTACTCATATCCTTACTTAATTTATAAGTACCAGCATATAATTCTTTATCATCAAGTTTTAATATTAATTTAGTAATAAATACATTTCTAATTAAATCTTTATTTTTTAATTCTTCTATTATTTTATTTTTTCCCCAACCCTTTTCAACTTTAAAAGAAATAGTTTCACTACTTTTGCTATCTACAGGAGAGACACTATATAAAAATAATAAAGCACTTGCTACTAACACAATAAGAATTGATAAAGATATAATAATAATTAACTTCTTTTTATTCATTCTTCTCTCCCTTATTTTCTATAACACTAGAAAATATTTGTTCTATTAAAGCCCATTCTTCTTCAGTTTTAATTGGACCTAATTTATCTTCTGTTTTATTTTTATTATAAGTATTAGCATATACTTTAACATTACCTAAATCATCTTTAGTATTATCAGTATATACAATATAACTTTTCTTTGTATCTTCACTATCAAAAGTAAATAAACAATCACATTCTATTTCTTTACCTTCATCAGTTTTTATAATAATTTTTCCTGTTTTTTCAACCATAAACATTCCTCTTATTCTTTCATTTTTAAAAATGTTTCTAAAATAATACTTGCTGCATAAGCATCTATTTTTTCTTTACGTTTTTGTCTACTAGTATCACAATTTATTAAATAATCTTCTGCTTCTTTAGTACTTAATCTTTCATCTACTAAATGTATTGGAATATCAATATGTTTTAAAATTAAATCTTTAAATTCTATACTTCTTTTAGAAGCATAACCTAAAGAATTATTCATATTCTTAGGTAAACCTAATACTAATTCATCTATATTTTCATCTTTTATAATAGTTAATAATTCATCTATAATTTCATTAACATTATTAAATCTTAAAACTTTATATGGACTTGCAATAATTCCCATTTTATCTGTTAAAGCTAATCCTAAAGTTTTAGTACCTAAATCCATACCTAAATATTTCATATATTATTTTCTATATAATCTTTTACTATAGTTTCTATAACTTTAGCTCTTTCAAGTTTAACTAACTTATCTCTTGCTTCATTATAATTAGTTATATAACCAGGATCTCCTGTAACTAAATATCCAACTATTTGACTTGTAGGATTATATCCTCTTTCTTTTAAACTACTATAGACTTCTCTTAAAGTTCTTTTAACTAATGCATCTTCGATTTCAGATATACTATATAAACTTGTACTATCCATAAAAACACTCCTACACAATAATATTGTATCAAATCATGTCAATTAAATCTATAGTTTATAACAATTTTATTATATAATAGATTATATAAAAGAAAATAGGTGTTAAAAATAATGAAAAAAAAATTAATTCAAATATTACCAAAACATAAATTAACTGATAAAGAGTTAGATGAGTTTTTTGATATAATAATTCCAATATGTGAACATGAAGAATTTAAAATAAGATTAGATGCTCTTAAATTTCCTCATCATGGAAATATTAGTTTAGGAGAACATATAGTTAAAGATGCTTTAATAACTTATGCATTATGTAAAAAAAAAAATAAAAAGGGAAAAAAAGTTAATAAAAGACTTGCTGTAATAACTGCTATGTTTCATGATTTATATGAAAAACCTTGGCAAAATTCTGAAATAAAAAAGAAAGTATTTAGAAATGCACACGGATTTACACATCCTATAGAGGCTAGTATTAATGCAATAATTTGGTATCCAGAATACTTTAAAAACAGAAAAGAAGCAGAAATAATAATAGATGGAATCTTACATCATATGTTTCCATTTCCACTTCGTTCAATAAAAAATTTTGAAGAATTAGAATTAAATAATTATAACAAAATAAAAAAAATAGACGATGACTTATTAGAAATGATTATTAAATCTTCAAATAAAAATAAGTTATTTAATGTATCTTTTAAAAAGAGCATATACTTAGAAGGAAAATTAGTATCAAAAGCAGATAAAATTGTATCAATGCTAAAAGATATAACATCATTTAATGCCCTTTTAGCATGTCTAACAGGAAAAAATCCAGATTTAAAAAAATAATGGCTATTACTATATAGCCATTAATTCTTTTTCTTTTTCATTACCTATTTCATCAACTTTTTTATTATAATCATTTATCAATTTTTGAATTTCTTCTAAATTAGCATCTTCTTCATCTTTAGGTAATTCTAATCCTTTTATTTGAGTATTAGCATCCTGTCTTATATTACGTAAAGCTATTTTTGCTTCCTCACAAATTTGCTTAGATTGTTTAACATACTCTCTTCTAGTTTCCTCAGTTAAAGTTGGAACTGTCAAAATAATACTCTCTCCATTATTAGTAGGATTAATACCTAAATTTGCTTCATTTATTGCACGTTCAATCTCTTTAATATTACCTCTATCAAAAGGTTTAACAAACAATTGCTTTCCATCATGAACAACTATATTCGCTAATTGATTAATTGGAGTCTTAACACCATAACACTCCGCTTCAATACCATTTAACATTGCAGGATTTGCTCTACCTGCTCTTATTGTCAAAAGTCTTGTTTCAAGATTTTCTATTGAAGAAATCATTTTTAATTCTGCATTATCAATTATATCCATAAATTCTCCTTATGCATTAATTATATAAATTTTTTTACTTATTTACAAGAGCTATAAGTCCTAAAATCAAAGCTAATACTAAACTACCTTCTAAAATAATAGTAGTTGCAACAAAAGCAGCTTTATTCAAATGATAATCATCATCTGTTAAAGGATGTCCTAAAGTATTATTATTTGTTTTAGATAAAACCTTAACATTACTCTTAGATTGAGAAGTATCATAATCATTATAATCATCATAGTAAGCTCTACTATTTAAAAGATCTTTTCTCGCCAGAATATTTTTAATATCTTCAGTTATATAATTTTTAGAAATAGATGCATAACTATAAAATCTATCAAATACTCTCTGAGTTGCAACACTATTTATAATACCTTCCTCTTCATTTTTAACACAAACATTTAAAAAATTAGTTAAATAATTTAATTCAGAAGTAGGAACAATTTTACCATCTATAATATTACTAATAATATTATTAAGAAGAGAAAAAGTTGATTCATTTTTATCTATTAAAGTAATACGCTCTTTAATTGCTAATAAAATATCACTTATATTTACTCCCACTAAAGAAGGATCACTTATAACTGCATTTAAATAATTAATAAGTAAATTCTTATTATCCATATCATTAATATAACTAATAATTGATTCTTTATTAACTATATTCTTATCTTGATCTAACCTAATCCTCAACTCAAGTGGAAGCATATTATCACCTATCCTAAATTATAGTATAATTTAATTTTTTTATCAATATAATAAATTGAAATTGATTTATGTGTTATAAAAAAGAAACGTATTAAACGTTTCAAAAAACTATTTAGGTTAACCTAAGGAATACTTACAATGAATAGAAAAGTTATAAGTATCCCTACACCAAAATAATTTGATGCTTA
>CANRPF010000016.1 GCA_947632375.1 uncultured Bacilli bacterium | reverse complement strand
ATCTGGTATAGTACCATTAGAATTTACTTATGGGTATGCCATTACAACACATCGCGCGCAAGGTAGCGAATGGGATAAAGTTTTAGTTTTTGAAGAGCGGTTTCCTTTTGACGCGGAGGAGCATGCTCGTTGGCTCTATACAGCTTGCACGCGCTCCTCTAAAAAACTTGTTTTACTTCGTTAAAATTGGACAAAATATAAAAATTGCTCTTGTCAATATATTTTTTCAGACTTAAATGATAAAAAATTTGATTTTTTTGTTAATAATCAATATATAATAGAATATGATGGGAGCCAACATTTTATTTACAGAGGAAGTGGCTGGGATACAAAAGAACATTTTGAAAGAACTCATAAAAATGATTTGTTAAAAACAAATATTGTTTTGATCATAATATCCCATTAATTCGTATTCCATATGATGCAGAATATACCTTAAATGATTTAAAACTTGAAACAACAAAATTCTTATTAACACCTGAAAATGAACAGGAGTATTATAATAGAATATGAAAACATATGATGAATATAAACCAAATACATTTATACAGCAATTAAAAGAAGAAGATATACCTTTCTTTGAATTAGTGTGGATAAATCTTTTAGATTACAAAGAAACCAATTCTTTAAATTTTGATATGCTTACAAAATATAAAGCTATAATGAATCTTCCTGGCTTTAAAAATTTTAAATTTGAAGATAGCCGCTATAAAAGTACATTAGAAACAGTTGTATATACACTTCCAATTAGACAAATAATATCAACATTATTTAAAATAAAAGATGAGAAGAAAATCAATAGAGATAAAAACGTTAAATTATTAAAATATCTACTTGATATGCAAAAAGATCTTGACAAATATAAAGAAACTATTAATACGATGATAAAATATATTACACAAGAACTGGAGAATGAAAATGAATGATTTAATATTTTTTTATTCTATATTATTAGTAGTTTCTTTTATCGTATGCGGAGGATGGATTGGGGCTGTTCTATTAGCAGAAATAAATGAAGAGCCATTTGATTCTAAAAAAGCTTTTTTTCATTATGTATTTTTATGGCAATATTTTGTTTGGAAAGCTAGAAGATATTTAAATTTAACTGGAACTTTAATTCTTGAGATTTTTACAACTGTTTTTTGTTGGCATCTAAATATTATTGTATTTTTAATATTAAGTTTAATATTGTTTTTAAAATTTCTATGTTATTTATATATGGAAATATTTAAAAGAAGGGATTAAAAATATAATTATGTGCGATTATTGTAATAAACATAAAGAATTATTAAGTATTAATTTCTGCGGCAGAGCTAAGATGAGAATAATCAAGAATGAAGTGGATATATATGATAGAAGTAATACTATTAAATTTTTTAGTCGAATTTATTATCCAACTTTTAAAATAAATTATTGTCCAATGTGCGGGAGACCACTAAATGATACTTCGAACTAGCTATTTTTATCAAATCCGCAACTTCAAAAGGAATATGATACCTGTTTCTACGGCAATCTGGGATCCAAAATATTTCCATAACTTTACTGGTGATTATAATTATTTATTTAAAGACAAAAGAGGAATAGTAAATGGTTTACGGTGTTTACCTATCATTGAATGCGGGCGGGCGGCTCAAAGTTGCAAAGGTCCAGAACATTGCGCATATAACCCACAGCCCGCATGTCCATTCTTAAAATCATATCGTGATAATTTAGAACAATTAAATATTAACACATTAATAAATGATTTCAACTATCTCGCTTCCGCGTATCAAACATATGAACATATAAATGATGAAATTGCTATTGTTTTAATAGTATATGAAACACCGAAAAATCCGTGTAGTGAGAGGAAAGAATTAATTAGTTATTTTAACTCTCGTGGAATTGATTGTAAAGAATTAACTTATCCTATTATTTGATTTTTAATATAAAATATGATATAATATTATTATATATAAAGAAAAAAGAAACGAGGGACATTTTAGATGAATTTCATATCTTTCATTTTTATAATATACAGAATATGAAAGGAGCATCTTATGAAAGGAATCTATAAAATAACTAATAAAATTAATGGTAAAGCGTATATTGGTAAATCTTCAGATATAGAAAAGAGATGGCAATACCATTTAAATAATTATACTTCTAATCGTGAGTATAACAAAACATTATATAGAGCATTTAGAAAATATGGCATAAATAATTTTTCTTTTGAAGTTCTTGAAGAATTATCTGATAAATATGATGAACAATCTAATGAAAGAGAACAATATTGGATAAAATATTATAATACTTTTGATTTTGGTTACAATATGACTGAAGGCGGAGATGGTGGAAAAACATGTGACATGCAAGCTAAATTTGGTAAATTAACTCGTGAAGATGTTTTTTATATAAGAAATAAATATAAAGAATGTATTTCTCCTAGAGCTGAAATTTATAAACAATTTAAAGATAAAATAACAAAGCGTGGATTTGAAGCTATTTGGCAGGGTCAAAATTGGAAAGATATTATGCCAGAAATATATACAGAAGAAAATAAAAAAAACATATATTAATTGAACGTAAACGGCAAGGGGTTTTAAGGAGAAGATTGTCTTTAGATGAAATTTTATTAATAAGACAAAGAATCTTTAATGGTGAACTAATGTCTGAAATATATAAAGAATATAAAGATAAATATAGCTATGGAGGATTTAGAGATGTTATTGGAACCATTCATCCAGACGAGCAGTCCTAGGTTTGAGATCCATAGTCACTTACATTTTTCTAATTTAAGATTACTTGATTGCATTAATCGTCCTAAAGATTTAATTAATAGAGCTATAGAATTAGGATTAGCAGGAATATGTATAACTGACCATGAGACACTCGCAGCAAGTATGGAAGTAAATAAATATGCAAAAGAAATCCAAAAAGAGCATCCTAATTTTAAAGTCGCATTAGGTAATGAAATTTATCTTTGTGAAAATAGAGAAAAAAATCAAAAATATTATCATTTTATTTTAATTGCAAAAAATAAAATAGGTCATAGAGCTTTAAGAGAATTATCTTCAAGAGCATGGATGAATTCATATTATGATCGCGGCATGGAGCGCGTTGTAACAACATATGATGATTTAAATGAAATTGTTAATAAATATCCAAATAGTTTAATAGCAACAACCGCGTGTCTTGGCGGTGAATTAAGCACATTAACTTTAAACATGATTAATGCGGAAGCTACAAATGATATATTCACAAAAGAATCAGCACATAATAGAATTGTACAATTTATACAATTTTGTCAGAAGTTATTTGGTTTTGATTTTTACATCGAATGTGCACCTGGGTGTAGTAAAGAACAAATTGCGGTAAATAAACGTCTTGTTTCTATTGCAAATTGTTTTAATATTAAAATGGTTATTGGTACAGACGCGCATTATTTAAAAAAAGAAGATAGGTTTATTCATAAAGCATATCTAACTTCAAAACCCGGTGACCGCGAAGTTGATGATTTTTATGAATATTCATATCTTCAAAGCGAAGATGAAATTAAAGAGAATATGCAAAAAAGTATTCCATATGAAGTTGAAAAAATGTTTAACAATAGTATGGAAATTTATAATAAAATTGAAAATTATTCTCTTGAACATAAACAAACAATTCCAAAAGTAGAAGTAAAATATTATCCTAAATCATCTTGGTGGGAAAATAATAATTCAGATGCGGATGAAATGTCTAATTTTCCTGTATTAAAATCTATGTTTACATCTGATGATGATGTTGAAAGATATTGGGTTAATCAATGTTGGGAATCTCTTGAAAAAATAAAAGGTAATTGGTATGATAATCTCGATTATGTTGCACGATTAGAGGAAGAAGCAGATACAAAAAGAGTTATTGGACAAAAGCTAGAAACAAATATGTTTAAATATCCAGTAACTTTACAACATTATGTAGATTTATTTTGGAAATGCGGAAGCATCGTAGGTGCGGGCCGCGGTTCTAGTTGTTCTGGATTAAATCATTATTTATTGGGTGTAACTCAACTTGATCCTCTTGAGTGGAAGTTCCCTTGGTTCAGGTATATGAACAAAGAGCGGGAAGAAATCGGAGATATTGATCTCGATCTATGTCCATCCAAACGTCCAAAAATCCTTCAAGAAATTAAAAAAGAAAGAGGACAAAATTTTAATAAAGATATAGATGAATTATCAAGAAAAAATTTAGGATGTACATTAATTGCGACTTTTGGAACAGAGGGAACGCGGTCAGCGATCTTAACCGCCTGCCGCGGTTATAGAAGTAAAGATTATCCTGATGGAATAGATGTAGATACCGCACAATATATGTCATCATTAATTCCTTCAGAAAGAGGTTTTTTATGGAGCTTACATGATGTTGTTGAAGGCAATCCTGATAAAGATAGAAAACCAATAAAATCTTTTATTAATGAAGTAAATAACTATCCAGGTCTATTGGATATTATGTTATCAATAGAAGGATTGATAAGTAGACGCGGTAGTCATGCATCTGGTGTTATTTTATTTGATGAAGATCCTTATGAATTTGGATGTTTTATGAGAACACCAAAAGGTGAAATTATTACTCAATATGATCTCCATATGTGCGAGGCTGCGGGACTCACGAAGTATGACTTTTTGGTTACAGAAGTCTGTGATAAAATTGTTAAATGTGTAGAGTTATTGCAAAAAGATAATATAATTAATAAAGATTTATCTTTAAGAGAAGTATATAATAAATATCTTCATCCAAATGTTCTACCTTTTGATAATAAAGAAACTTGGAAAAATATCCAAAATGGTTCTGTGCTAAATGTATTCCAATTTGATAGCATAGTAGGGGCGCAAGCCGCGAAAAAAATTAAACCAATAAACATTCAAGAATTAGCAGACTGCAATGGGTTAATGAGATTAATGACCGCAGAAAAAGGAGAAGAATCTCCAATAGACAAATATGTAAGATTTAAAAATAATATTGACTTATGGTATGAAGAAATGCGGGCAGCGGGACTATCTGCGGATGAGCAAGAAATTTTAAAGCCATACTTTTTATCTTCATATGGAGTCCCGCCAAGTCAGGAACAACTTATGCTTATGTTGATAGATGAAAATATATGTAATTTTACATTGGCAGAAGCTAATGCCGCTCGAAAAATCGTCGGTAAAAAATTAATGTCAAAGATTCCTGAATTAAAAGAAAAAGTATTGAATCAAGCAAAAAATAAAAAACTTGGTTTATATATATGGCGGCATGGAGTTGGCCCTCAAATGGGGTACTCATTCTCAATCATACATGCAACCGCGTATAGCATTATTGGTTTCCAAACTGCCTATCTAGCAACTCAATGGAATCCTATTTATTGGAATACCGCGTGCTTAATTATTAATAGTGGGTCATTAGAAGAAGATAGCGATATTGAAATAATAGAAAATGATTTAGAAGAAAAAATAATAAAAAAAGAAAAGGGTTCTGATTATGCAAAAATTGCAAAAGCATTAGGCGATATTATCTCGCGTGGTATTAAAGTATCATTGGTTAATATTAATAAGTCTAATTATACTTTTGAGCCAGATATAGAAAATAATCAAATTCTTTTTGGAATGAAAGCATTAAGTAATGTAGGAACGCCAGTTATAGAACAAATTATAGAAAATAGACCATATAAAAATTTTTATGATTTTCTAAATAAATGTCCACTTAATAAAACTGCGATGATCTCATTAATTAAATCTGGGGCTTTTGATGAACTAGAAATAGAATGGGCAAAAAAATTAAATATAGAACCAAGATATTTAATTATGGCTATTTATATCTCAAAAACTTGTGACGCAAAGAAAAAATTAACTTTACAAAATTTTGCAGGATTAATTAAAAAGAATTTAATTCCTGATGAATTATTTTTTCAAAAAGAAGTATTTTTATTTAACAAGTATTTAAAAACATATAAAAAAGTAGGAAAATATTTTGTTTTTAATCAATCAGATGAAGAATTCTATAATAAATATTTTGATTTAGAAAAACTTGAAATAATAAATGGTTTAACTTGTATTCTTCAAACTACATGGGATAAAATTTATAAAAAAGAAATGGATGCCGCGAGAGATTGGTTAAAAAATAACCAACAAAAAATGTTAAAGGAATTTAATAACATTCTTTTTTATGAAAATTGGAATAAATATGCAAAAGGAAATATTTCCGCGTGGGAAATGGAAAGTCTTTGTTTTTATTACCATGACCATGAATTGGCGCATGTTAATATAAAAAAGTATGGAATAAATGATTTCTTCGATATGCCAGAAGAACCTATTGTAGATTATTTCTTTAAAAGAAATAATAATAATATTCCTATTTATAAAACTTATAAAATAATTGGAACTGTTATTAGTAAAAATGATACACGTTCATCAATTTCTATTTTAACAACAAAAGGTGTTGTAAATGTTAAATTTACAAAAGAATATTTTGCAAATTATAATCGTCAAATTTCTCAAGTTCAAGATGATGGAACTAAGAAAATAATAGAGCGGGGATGGTTTACAAGAGGAACAAAAGTAATGATAACAGGTTTTAGAAGAGAAGATACTTTTGTTGCAAAATCTTATACAAAAACAGCTACACATCAATTATATATGATTGAGAACATAGATAATAAAGGAAATATTAGTTTAAGACATGAAAGATATAAAGAAGAGATATAAAATTATAGCTTTATTTGGAAAGAGTGGAGCGGGAAAGGATACCATTCAGAAATGGCTGGTATCCAACCTCCTTAATGCAAATGGGATTGTTAGCTGTACTACGCGGCAGCCGCGAGATAATGAAATAGATGGTAAAGATTATTATTTTATTACTTCAACTCAATTTACTCAAGAATTATTAAATGGTAATTTATTAGAAGCCACAGAGTTTAATGATTGGTTTTATGGGACACCCATCACCTCTCTTGCTATAGATAAAATTAATATTGGAGTATTTAATATTGCAGGAATTGAATGTCTATTACAAGATTCAAGATTAGATATATTACCACTTTATATTATAACAAATGATAAAGATAGATTAATACGTTCTTTATCAAGAGAGCAAAAGCCTGACTGCAAAGAGATATGTAGACGTTTTTTAACTGATGAAAAAGATTTTGCAAATATTGAGTTTAATTATGATTATTATTTAAATTTTAATAATAAAGACTTTTCTAATATTTTTAAAGAAACATGTATTCAAGATTTTATAAATGGTCAATATTAAATAATTTATTTAGCATAAAATTTATATTATTTATAGCCCTTAAAATATATAAATGATTAGGAGGATAATATGAAAATTATGAAACGCGATGGTCGAATTGTTTTATTCGACCAAAATAAAATTATTGATGCAGTTTTAGCTGCATTTAAAGAGGTTGATGGAAATCTATCTGATTATGCTTATATTAAAGCGGGAAATATTGCAGATTATATTCAAGGTATTGCAGCTGAGCATACAGATCAATACTTAGATATTGAACAGATTCAAGACCTTGTTGAAAAAGGCTTAATGTCTACCAAGAGAAAAGATGTTGCAAGAGCATATATCACATATCGTAATGCTAGAACTGCGCAACGTACTAAAAATAGTCAATTAATTCAAACAGTAGCTAAAAAGATCACTGCTTCAAATGTAGAGAATCAAAATGCAAATATAGATGAACATTCTTTTGGTGGAAGGATGGGAGAAGCAAATGATGCTTTAATGAAACAGTATGCTTTAGACTATTGTGTATCTAATATGGCTAAAGAAAATCATTTAAATAATAGAGTTTATATACATGATTTAGGTGCATATGCAGTAGGCATGCATAATTGTTTATCTGTTCCTTTTGATAAATTGTTAGCTACTGGTTTTAATACGCGGCAGACGGATGTGCGACCTGCTAACTCAATTAATACAGCATTTCAGCTCGTTGCAGTTATTTTCCAACTTCAATCATTACAGCAATTTGGTGGAGTTTCCGCGACTCATTTAGATTGGACAATGGTGCCATATGTTCGTAAAAGTTTTGTTAAACATTGGAGAGATGGTTATCATTACTTAGCTCATGCTAGTGATGAGCTTGATTGGGATTATTTGCAAACTTGTAGCATTACAGAACGGCATTTTTCTGAAAAATTTCCAGAAGTTTATCAATATGCTATAGATATGACTCAAAAAGAGCTAGATCAAGCTGTTGAAGGTATGTACCATAATCTAAATACACTTCAATCGAGATCTGGAAACCAACTGCCATTTACCTCGATAAATTACGGCACTTGTACTTTACCAGAAGGCAGAATGGTAATTAGATCATTACTTGAAGGCTCTATTAAAGGAGTGGGTAAATTACATAAAACATCAATATTCCCTTGTGGAATCTTTCAATATATGAAAGGTGTTAATGATAAACCTGGAACACCTAATTATGATTTATATAGATTAGCTCTTAAATCTACATCCGAAAGATTATATCCTAATTATGCAAATGTGGATTGGAGCGGAAATGCGGGTTATGATCGTAATGACCCAGCTACATACTTCTCAACGATGGGATGCCGTACAGCAAATGGGCTAGATATTAATGGCATGGGACAGACAAAAGATGGTAGAGGTAATATCTGCCCAGTAACTATTATATTACCAACAATCGCTATGGAAGCAAAAGAAAAGATAGAAACACTAGCTAAATTATCTAATAGTAGTATTGAAGAATATAATTTAACAGATCAATTTATATATGATTTAAATAAAGCAATTACAGAAGCTAAAGATATGTTAATTGAAAGATTTAATTGGATTTGTAACCAGCCTGCTGAGTCCGCGAAATTTATGTATGAAAATGGAACTATGGAGGGATACATTCCAGAAGAAGGAATTAAATCTGCATTAAAGCATGGGACTCTTGCTATTGGACAATTAGGGTTGGCAGAGGCGCTTCAAATTCTCATCGGTTGTGATCATACAATTGATAAAGGCATGGTACTTGCTAAAAGTATTGAGTCGTTATTTAAACAGCGTTGCGCTGAATTTAAAGAACAGTATAAATTGAACTTTGGAGTATATTATACGCCTAGATATAATTGGGCGGCATAAGAGTAATCTTATGTACCAATCCCTCACTAAACGGGTAAGCGTAATAAGCTAATAAGAGAGGCTACGTCATAGAAATATGATAGGCTAACCCCGTAGGATAAAATCTTAAAAAATTGAACAGAGATGAGTAATTGTGTACAGTAAAAACTTATATATAATATAAGAAGGAGGTACATAATATGGCTCGTAGAAAAATGACAGATAAATTAATAGACAAATCTCAAATTAAAGAAGAATTAAGACTTATAAAAGGAAGTCAAACTGATTACATTACTCCATCAGGAGAAATATATAAAGATTATGGTGATAATAAATTTTATCATAAAAAACAATGGTTAAACTGGGGATATTGGTATTGCGGAATTACCTATCCAGAAGGGCAGCGGCAACGTAGAGTTCATATCTTAGTTGCTGAAGCATATATACCAAATCCAAACAATTACCCATATGTATTACATATTGATGA
The DNA here is from genome assembly GCA_947632375.1 of uncultured Bacilli bacterium. Classification (GTDB taxonomy): domain Bacteria; phylum Bacillota_I; class Bacilli_A; order RF39; family UBA660; genus UMGS1124. Next base: position 25,218 of record CANRPF010000016.1, on the reverse strand, counting down.
TAATAAAGCAAATAAAGATGTATCTAATTTAAAATGGGGTACACCATCAGAAAATACAAAAGCAGCAATTGATGCTTTATTCCTTGTAAATGATAAAAGTTGGGATGATAGTCAATCAATTCACGTATGTAGTTTTGATTTACAGGGGAACCTATTAAATAAATATGGTTCAGTTAGTGAAGCTTCAAGAGAGTTGGGAGTTACTAAAACAACAATATTAAATCAATGTAATCATAATGTAAAAACTAAACCAAGATGTGGATATTGGTTTAGGTATCTGTCCGAATATGAAGAAAAAGGTTTTGTTCTCTAACGACTATCGAAAGTATAATATGAAAGAAAAATTCATATGAATAAACGAGTAGAGTAGCAATTAAATGCGAAATGTGAGGCTCCTATTATTTGGTAATAGAATAATAGGATGAAGATATAGTCTAGTCCGCTTCGAAATATCGGGAAACCGACGGTATGAACGGCTGAAAATCTATGCTACACCGCTATGAAGAAATTTAAAGAGAAATATGGAATAATTAAAGATGTATCTGATAAAGAGTTCTTTACTAATTCAATGCATGTTCCTGTATGGAAAGAAGTCTCACCATTTGAGAAGATAGATATTGAGTCTCAATTAACTGGATATTCAAGCGCGGGATGCATCACTTACGTGGAATTGGACAGCGGCGTCCGCCATAATATAGACGCACTTGAGACTATTGTTAATTATGCGATGGATCATGATATTCCATATTTCGCTATTAATGTTCCTAATGATACTTGTTTAGATTGTGGATTTACTGGAGAATTTAATGATATATGTCCAATGTGTGGAAGCTCGAACATGCAGCAATTGAGACGGGTAACAGGTTACCTCACAGGTAACTATAAGACAGCATTTAACCAGGGCAAACAGCAAGAGGTCCAGATGAGGGTGAAACACCAATGAAAATATCTGGCTTAATTAAAAATGATGTAGTTAATGGTATTAATGTATGTGTTTCTCTCTGGACTCAAGGCTGTCCATTTCACTGTTCTGGATGTCATAATCCACAAACCTGGGACTTTAATGGTGGATATGAAATAAATGATTTAAAAGGAACTATTATTAAAGCTATTAGCGAAAATGGTATTATAAGAAACTTTTCTATTTTGGGCGGAGAACCTCTCTGTCCAGAAAATTTAGAAATGGTTCAAGAAGTCATTTCCGCAGTTAGAATGGCTTATAGTAATTATGATATTAAAATTTTTATATGGTCTGGTTATACATTAGAACAATTACAAGAGAGACGAAAACACGAAGATAATTTAGATTATATATTATCTAATATTAATTATCTTATTGATGGACCTTTTATTGATTCTGAAAGAGACATAACATTATGGTTAAGAGGAAGTAAAAATCAAAATATCTATTGCTTGACAGAAGATAAAAAATATGTTAAAATAGAAGAAAATAAAGATGGGAAAGAAAAATGAGTGATATAGAATTAGGAACTTTATATGACATAAATAAAACCGCGGTTGCCGCGACTGAAAAACCATTAAAAAGGGTAGAATTAAAAGATAAATTAAAAAATATCAAACCTTTTTTTACTAAATATCCAGATCAATACTTTATGCTTCTATGTAGAGAAAAATATGATTTTACAATTTTTAATTTTTGTAATGGTAAAACTGATTTTGCATTAAACCATGCAGTAAAAGATTTAGAAGAATGTTTAATCAATAGAGGAAAAACAGTATCAGTTGAACTTGTTACAGGAAGTGAAAATGCTTATGAAATATGGTTGATAATAGATGATAAAGCTTTTGTTTATTATCTATTTCCATATAATATAGGAGTGTTAGAACAATGAACGATGGGATATATTTATATTATTCAAAATAATTTTAATAATAAAGTATATATCGGTCAAACTACAAAAACTATTGAAGAGCGATATAAACAACATTTATCTTGCAAAGACAATAGTGCTATTCATCAATCTATGAGAAAACATGGAATAGAAAATTTTTATGTGTCAAAAATTGAAGAATGCCCAAATGAAAAATTAAATGAAAGAGAAGTTTATTGGATAAAATATTATAATAGTTATAAAAATGGATATAATATGACTGAGGGCGGACAAGTTAATGGGATTGTTGAAACATGTAAGAAATATTGGGATGCTCATCCTGACGAAAGACATGAAAGAGCAATTAAAGCAGGAGAGGGCGCTAAAATAGTTAATCAAAAACGAATATATTGTCTTGAATTTAATACATATTATGAAAATGCAAAAATAGCTTCTAGCTTAACTAATGTAGATTATACTAGTATATGTGACACAGCATGTGGCAAAGCTAGTTCTGCTGGTAGTCATCCTATATCTAAAGAAAAACTTCATTGGACATACGTTACCGAAGAAGAATATATATTAAATAATAGAGCTAAGTGGATAAGAAATCACCCAGAAGATAAATATTCTTGCTTTAAAAAGGAAAATTTAGTAAATAAACCTGTATATTGTCAAGAATTAAATAAAGCTTTTGAAAGTGCCAGAAGCAGTGGATATACAAAAGTTGATAAAGTGTGTAATGGAATACGAAAATCCGCAGGAAAACATTCAATTACACAAGAAAAACTTCATTGGAAATACATAACATGGAAAGAATATTATGATTATTTAATACAAAGGAGTTTGAACTATGAGTCATAGAAAAATAATTGGAGTACTTAGGCCTTTTGATCGACGTCAAAATTTTTATGTATATGAAGATGGAAATAGGCTGGAAGCTAAACAGCCAACAGTAGATGAAATTATTAATACTGTCTTTGCGTTATGTGATAAATATAATATTATTCAAGTTGATTTAACTGGCCCTAAACAATACAATAGAGGACTTAAAAAGAAAATTGAATTAGCAGAAATGCAGAAATATAGTGAAAATAAACTAACAATTAATATAATTTAAGCGCGGGAGCTAGGTCACACGCGCCTCAAAGCGACTGCCCGCGCGAAGGAGATAAAATGAAATATTTAACAAAAGTAATAGAAACATATAGACTTCCAACTGAAGCTGCGGTAGAAGAATTTTTACAGGAACTTAAAGAAGATGATCGTTTTACTATATTAAAATATAGTAGCACCAAAAAGGAAAGAAAACAAAAAGGTGAGATTATTGATGAATGGATTCATTTTGAAGTGACAAAATTATTCAATGATGAACGAGAACCTGACAGTGAAATTACTATAGATTATCAGAGGGCGGATTAAATGGGATTAACTTTAGATTCAAATAATGTTTTTGTAAAAAATGATAACAACATGACAATAAAAGCTGATTCTCCAATTTGTAAATCTACTATAAACATTAAATTATTAAATGATTTTGCAAAAGTTCCAACAAAAGGAAGTAAAGACGCGGCAGGATATGATTTATACGCAGCAACAGATTGCGACATAGTAATAAAACCACATTCCACAGTTAAAATTGATACTGGCATTGCTATTGAACTTCCCAAATATACATTTGGAGCAATTTTTGCTCGTAGCGGATTAGCTACTAAAAAAGGTCTACGTCCGTCCAACTGTGTCGGGGTCATTGATGCAGACTACCGAGGCCCTATCATCGTTGCTCTTCATAATGATATGGATGCACCAAGATTTGTAGAAGCTGGAGAGCGAATTGCGCAACTTATTGTAATTCCATTTCTTCCTATTGATTTTAATATAGTAGATGAATTATCAGATACAGATCGTGGCTCTGGAGGATTTGGTTCTTCAGGAACTAAATAATGGAGGACTATATGACATATTATAAAAATTTAGAAATTATTGAAGAAAAAGATAAAATAATTAAAAAAGAAGAAAATTTTTTAGATACTATTGATATTGAAAATTATCTTAAACACGATGATTGGTCTGTATTAAAAATTATGAGCGAAATACAAGAGGACCATGGGACCGAATATAAAGAAGAATCATATATTTTTAATGCAATAAATATTGATGATTTTATAGATTATGTAAGTAAAAGATATAAAAGTAAATATAAATTTTATATGTATTCTGAAATAAGAGTGGAGCAAAAGGCGTAGAAATACGCCTTTTATTTTTTATTTAAACAAAACTTGACAAAGAAAAATTTTTATGTTATAATGAGGCTAGATAAGGAGTGATTAGTATGAGTAACATTCTATCTCTAGATCTTAGTCAATATGATCATAAATATGTTGTATATATGCTTACTTTTCCTAATGGGAAAAAATATTGTGGTTATTCTAGTAATATAAAACGAAGATGGCGTAGCAAAAAAGAATATAATCAACAAAAATTAGTATATAGAGCTATTCAAAAATATGGATGGGATAATATTAAAAAAGAAATAATTTATTGTTTTAATAATTCTGAGGATGCTCTATTAAAAGAAAAAGAAATAATTGAAAAACTTAATTTATTAAATCCAAATAATGGATATAATGCTGTACCAGGTGGCGGCACACCTCCTCATGGAAAACAATACCTCTCTCCAGAAGGATTAAAAAAATTACAAGAAAATGGTAAAAAATTAGCAAATTTAGTGTGGAATGATCCAGAAAAAAGAGCTTATGTTATTCAAAGAATGAAAGAAGCAGATAAAGCAGCCGCTGCTAAAATGACTTCAGAAGAACGTAAAATAAGATATGGACATAATATAGGAAAAACTCCTCCAAATGCTAAACCTATTTATCAACTTGATATAACTACTAATAAAATTTTAAATAAATATTCAAGTGCTTGTGAAGCAGCAAGAGTATTAAATCTTAAACAAGAATGTAGTGCTAATATTAGAGCTGTTGCAAATGGTAAAAAACATTCAGCTTATGGATATAAATGGAGGTGGGTAGAAAAATGATAATACTTTCTTTAGATTTATCTACTCACAGTTCGGGGTGGTGCGCCGCAAACGAAAATGAAATTATCGCCTATGGATGTATTACTTCTTCTAGTACAATTAATATAAAACGTATTATTATTATGAGAGATGCTATTAAAGACATTATAATTAAATATAATATTAATCAAATTGTTATTGAAGAAGTTAGAACAGATTATAAAAATATTCAAACATATAAAGTATTAACTTGGTTACAAGGTGCAATAGTCGCAGCTGCGTATGAAATAAACCCTAAAATAAAAATTACATATATGCAGCCATCCTCTTGGAGATCAAAAATTGGAATCCGCACAGGGCGAGGAATCAAAAGAGAAGAATTAAAGAAAGCAGATATTGAATATGTTAAGAAAAAATATAATATAACTGCGAATGATGATGTATGTGATAGTATCTGTTTATATGATGCTTTTCTATTAACAAATAATCAAATTAGTTGGGAATAAAAAATAAGGGAGAGTTTTACCTCTCCCTTAATTTATTAAATACTTTATTTGTTATATGAATAATTTCTTCACCATACGTTGCAATTAAATCAGCTAATAGTTCCTCTTGTTCTAAAGTTAAATCAACATTATATGAAAACATAGCCGCATGTGTTAGTTCGTGACATAAAACTTTTTTAAAAAAAGGTCCTGTTAGCTGATTATTAATATAAATTGTCTTAGTATTATCATCACAAGAAGCAATAGATAAAGAACCATCACTTCTATATAATAATGGATAGTATTCTGAAACAAACTTTATATACCAATCTTCTCCATTTATATTAATCATTTTACCTTAGAAGCTAATGTAATTAATTTTTGATGTAGCATAGTCTTCTCTTCTGGAGAGGCCCCTTCTATCATTTCTACTATGTCGTTTGTTAGCTCTTGCATATAAGATTCAAGCTCTTTCATTTGTTCAGGCGTGCCTTTATGCAATTCTTTAGATTCCATATAATTTTTTCTACTCATTGGACTTCTACCTTCTCTAACGTCCCTAATTTCCATCGGATAATTGTAATCTGAATAATTGCGGGAGCCGCCTGAAGAAGAATTAGAACTCATTCCGCCGCCCGTACGATCAGAACCTCCGCGTCCGCCATCTGAATAATACATACGACCATAGTCTCTATCCATATCTCTATAGTCTGGTTCCATGTGACGATAAGGACTGCGCATTTCAGCGTAAAAATGCTGTCCATCTGTCTGAGGCAAATATTTTTTAATTTTATCCATCATTTTCTCTTCTTCTTTCGACTCTTCCATAGCTTTCACTACGCTGCAATAATACATTGCCTCATCCATATCTTTGACCATGTCTACTACTTCACCAAGTTCTTTAGCATCTACTTCAGTTAAATTACTTCCCATTTGAGATTCAATACAACTAAGAAGTTGCTCTTTTATTGCTTTTAATCTTTCCATAGCTACCTCCTTATGCTACTCTTTCTACAATTAAATTTGCGTTTTGAATATCAATGGTTTCCGCACTTACATTCTTAACGCTTATTTGCGAGCAGCAACCCATTGGCACACTTACAAAAGCTGCGCTTGAGAGATTATTAAATTGTTCTGTCGCACCAGGTGTAACTGTTGCTATCGAACTAGATAATGCTTCTCCATTAAGAGCAATAGCAATGGAAATTGGAATAGTCGCGGTTCCTTCTGCGGGAATCGCTACATTACCTCCAAAATAAACTTTATAGAGTGCGCGGCATTGCTTAACACTCCCGCGCACTTCTACAAGTCCACTACCCTCGCGATGGAGAATGGAGCAAGAGTTACTACAGACTGGCGTTTCACTAAATAATACATTTAAATTAGTTCCTACTGCTTGAAGAGGAACTGCTGTAAATTCAGCCATTTCTTTTACCTCCAATATAGTGTTTTAATTAATTAGCATCCGCAGCCACCAGCAAACCCATAGCTAGTCCCACAACCACAGTTAGTATACTGATAAGGCGCGGGAACCGCGAAAGCCGGCACTGGAGCTGGTCTTAAAGTATCAACAAGATATGCATTCTGAGCTTGCTGTGAAGCCGCAAATTTCAAAGTTTGATTCTCAGATTGCAGAGTTGAAATCTTATCATTTACTAAGAAATCTAAGATACTTCTAGTATTTGCATTTTGATTATCAATCATGTCTCTTGTTGTGTTTTGAATAGTGTTTTGAATCGCGCAAGTATCCGTAGCCATATTATACCTAATATCAGCTAAAGCCGCTTCATTTTTGCAGCAGCAATCTTGAATCTGCGCCTGTAATGCATTAGTATTTTGCATAGCACCAACAGTAACCCCATTAATAGCTTGCTGTAAAGTATTAACACCTAATTGCTGTTGATAACCAAGAGTACATATAGCATTATCTACTCCTGCAAACCCTGATTGGAGACTCTGTTGCAGGCCAGAGAATCCATTAAGCATACCTGTGTTCATAGCATAAAAGCCATCACATAATCCAGTTTGTACGCCTCTAACCGCGGTTTCAAGATCAGCGAAGTTCATGTCTTGACATAACTCTCCTCTTGTTAAAGCACCTTGTGCGCCGGCTCCATTGACACCTCCGCCATTGTTGCCCCAACCATTATTACCCCATCCGCAGAATACGAACAAGAATAATATGATTATCCACCAGGCAGAACCGCCCCAAGCGCCATCTTCATTACCACCATTGGATCCACCTGTAGCAGCCGCGATGTCAGCTAAACTGTAACCACCACAATTTGAATTGAACATTTTGTTTCCTCCTATTTAGAATATTTTTATTAAAAAATTTAAAGACCAAGCTGTTGCTTAAAATCTTTAAATTCTTTTTCAAAGTCAAAACCTCTTTCTTTTAATATGTTTCTAGCAATTTGTTCAATACCAGAAGAATCTCCTTTTTTAGCTAATTCAATTAAATTCTTCATAATAGGATTCCCATTTCCACCATATTGCTCTAACATATTAATAACAAAATCATTTGGATTATTACTATTTCTCATCATTCCAATTAATTGCATTGGATTTATATTATTAGAAGCCATTCTTCTTCATAACCTCACTTTTCTGTTGATGTTGTTGCTGCTGTTGTGGTTTTTTAATAAAACTATCTAATTTATTGTCTATATCATCAATCCTTTGCATTAACTGAGTAAAGCTATCCACGGTTTCCGCTTGTGACTGCTCTATTACTGGTCTAAATTTCACAATACTGGTTGTTCCATTATTATTCCATGTTTTTAAATATATCTCGCTTAAATCTGCTTTTGGAAACACTCCATATCCGCCAATAGGAACCTCAGTAGCTTTAACAACATCTTCACCATCAACAATCTTGCCATTTAAACCTTGCGCGGCTGCCGCGATTGATTGCGGTTGCGGCGTCTGCATATTGAATTGCTGAGGTATTTGTTGTTGCTGTTGCATATATGGATATTGATTATATGAATAACTATTCATATAATTTGGAGTTGTATAATAATTCATAAAAACCTCCTTTACTTTTTATCTTTGACATTGTTATATAAAAATCTAATCTTAATAAATAATATACCTTGCCCTGAATTTTCATTAAAATTTACAAATTTAGCAGGTAACTAAAGATTTTACAAATGGACAAAGAAAATTACATAAAAAAGTATTCTAATATTTTGAGCTTAGCTTTTTAATAAAATTTGCTTAATATTTTCTTAAAAAAGGACAAAAAAATAGCGTAGATATAATCATTAAATTATATCTACGCTTATAAATATTTTTAATAGGCTTCTTCATCTTCCGCCTGTAATGAAGCTCTTTCTTCTTCTAACTCAGCTAGCTCTGCTTCTAATTTATTAATTTCATCACGGTAACTTTGTCTTTTAGTTTTAGTTTCCGCATATTCATCTTCACTGAGCCAACCTTCCGCGTGTTTAATAGCTTTATAATCAGTCATTGTTAATAACTGCATATAACCATTAATATCGCTCATAATTTCATTTATTCTATAATCAATTTCATTAATCCTACCGCTGTTCATAATTACTCCTTTTCTCTCTTTAACTTCCAATTCTAAAACAAATAGGAAATCCTAATGTTGTATTAAGTGTTCTTTGTACTGGAAAACCTTGTGAATTAACCGCGCAGATGGTCTTATTTCCACCTGCTCCTGTTGTTGCTAACCACCATTCTGTTTCTTTATTATTATATTTTTTAATTTTATGTTTTGTATTACTTGCAAATAATGGATATTGCACAGCCGCGCCATCTGAAAAACCTTTAGTTCCCCAGATTGTAGAACCAAACACTTCATATTCAGTAGGAAGCCATATTTTTCCCATGTTTACATTTTCATCTCCATTTGAAGAATCTAAACTTCCTGCTGAACTATATCTAGTTTCTATATATAGTGTTTTATTTGTTATAACACCTGATAATTCTTCTGGTATAAATTCAATAATTTCATTACATGTTGCTCGCATTTTTATATTGCTACGCCATGGATCACGAAATGTAGAATCTCCATTGTTAGTAGAAATACCCCACTCTTTTTGAAATGGACAATCCTTACTAATAAAATCTATATGATGACCAATTTTACCAAGAGTAGCTCCCATGCCATAATAAGTATCAATTCCCGCAATTTGTGCTTTTATTTCAACATCATTCGTTAAATAAAAAGTTTTATAATCACCAACTCTTAAATCAGTAAAATCACCATCTTTTGCCTTTTGTTTTAATCGGTCCCAAGTATATTCACTAAGTTCTCTACCTTCATATAATTCAGGAGTATCTATTACTATTTGATTACCAATAGGATATTCAACACCATTTAAAATTATTTTTGTAATAGCCATTTATTTATTCTCCTTTATTTATCAGACAATACCCAATCACTAATTGTAAAACAAATAGGAGCATATGCTTTCCATTGCACTGGCAATGAATCAGGACGCCCTTGAACACTAACACTACAACTTTGTGTTGTATTCCCTGAACATGTCGTATTTAACCACCAATCATGATATTGATTATCATCTAAAGATTTTTTTAATCTATATTTTGTATTATTTATAAATAAAGGATATTGAATCATTAAACCAGCAGAATAAGGATTGGTACCTTTTGATATATACCCAAATACTTCATACTCAGTTGGAATCCAAAGTTTTCCTATGTCAGCCCATTCAGCTCCATTTGCACTATTTAAACTACCAGCCGCAGAATAACGTGTTTCTAAAAGAATAGTTTTCCTTCCTATAACAGATTGTAAATCAGATGGTAACATTTTAACTTTATCAGTTAAAAAATGAAATAACTGACTATTCGCATATGGCTGTTTATATGACCCATCTCCATTATTACTATTGTTATCATCCCATTCACTTTTAAAAGTATCTAAAAGTTCATCACAAATAAAATCTATATGATGATTTAATATAAAACGAGTAGTACCAGAAGTATAATAAACACGAGTTCCATAATAAGTATCAATACCTGCAATTCGTGCTGTTAATTTATTTGTATCTCCTTGCAAAGAAAAAATTTTATAATCTCCAATTAATAAATCTGAATAATCAGCTTTTTTCACTTTTTCTTCTAATTGCTTCCATGTATAATTTAATTCTCTTCCTTCATATAATTGAGGAATAGTAGTAATATTAGCCCCGATAGGATAACTCTTTTTCTTATTATCTAAATATATTGATGTTATAGCCATTTTATCCTCCTAATATTAATCCCCAAATATTATATCATCTGTTGATATTCTTAAAGTTGTTTCTGAATTATTTAATGTTATATAATTATTTAATATATTTATAATACCTCTTAAACTTGCAACAGTTCTACTTGCATCACTACCATCATATATTCCTTGATCAGTAATTTTTACATGTCCATACGCGCTTTCAGTAGCAACTCCATATGTAGTTGAAGGTGAAAGATGAAATTTAGGGGCTTTATTTTCTAATTCAGCATTTATTTGAGATATATCACTTTGCAACCCACTTATATCATTACTCATTAAACTAACTTCATTGCCAAGATTATTAATTTCAGTTTTAGTATCATCAATACCATTCTGAAGTTCTGGTAAACTATAATCTTTAATATTAGCTATATCACTTTTAGCTATTTCAATTTGATCTCCATTATCAGAAACATTTTTATCTATTTTATCAAGTTTAGTTTCTAGATTTCCGCCTTCTTGTAAACTAACATTTTCTCCATCAACAAGAAAATAATAGGGATCAGAAAATTCAGAACTATTAACTTTTACTTTTAATTCTTTAATACCCTGTTTAGCCATTTAGCATACCTCCTCAAATTATTATTCCATCAACTAATGTAGATTCTGGTTCATCTTGTAAAAATATTAAGGAAGTAATCTTAACATCTTCAAATTCCAATAGCCCAGTCTTACCAATTTCAAATACTATATTATTTATTTTACATTGATTTCTTACTTTAGTTTGAATACCTATCTTTTTCATTGGGCTTGTTATAATTTCTGTATTCGCGCGGAAGGGACCCCGCATTTGAACAAACAAATCATTCATATTACTGAGTCACCTCACTAACAAACCACAATCCGCCTATCATCAATTCTTGCTGCTTTTGTTTAATTTCAGGATCACTTTCTTCAGCAATCATATATAACTGAGATACTGTATTTTGAAAAGTTCCTAAATAATACCACCCTTTGTAAGTAGTTCTGCTATCATCTTTCCACTCATAATTAAAACCATAAAATACTTTATCATTAGGCGCAGTCCCGCTTCCAACCGTTACAATCTTACCTTGTAAATTGACTCCTTCTAAACCATTAGGATAATTTTCATTTAAATAATCAATAGCCGCGACAGTTGAAGCTAATTCAGGATATATATCAGTATCAACATTTAAACCAATTAAAATACCATCATCATCATGAACACTTCCTAAATCCACCCAATCATCTTTACCATTATAGCTTCTAGTTTTACCTTCAGCCTTCTTCGCCGCCCGCAATTCAGGATCGCTATAATAAACTATATAATGATAATCTTTTTCATCAATAGCAGTATCAATAATAAAGTTAAGCGGATCGCCTATATCGCTTTCTTCGCCTGTATTATAAGTTACATGAACCTTTTGATTTCCCTTACCATCATTAGTATTAATAGTTACATTACTAATCCATTTAACTTTTTTAGTAAAAGTATCATTTGTACCATCATTATATTCAACAGTAACAGTACCATCAGTTCCTATAGTAATTTTACTAATCCATTTTATCTTTTGAGTAAGAGTTGTGTCACTCCCGCTACTATATTTAAGAGTAATTGTACCATTTGCAGCAAGCACAACATCTTTTACCCAGCGCAAATCTGTCTCATATTTAGTTGGATTACCATCTTTATCTGTTTCTTGATTATATTCTACTGTAAAACGACCAGTATCTTTATCCAATGTTACTTTTTTAATCCATTTAAATAATTTATTATAAACTTTATCATTGTCATGAGAATAATCAATAGTAACAGTACCATCTTCTCCAATAGTAATACCATCAATCATATTATAATCGCCAAGATAAATAGTTACAGGTTCTCCATTTTCATTATTATCATAATGATAATAATCATACACTAATACTTTTCTATGATTAGTAACATCATCCGATTTACCGTCATATTCTTTTATTGTATCATCCGCGGGAATCACTCTAAAATCTTTAAAAGCATCCCCTTTAATTCCTTTAGGTATATTTATTTTCCATTTTTGATAGAAAGGATGTTCCCCGCCATCTTGTCTAACAACTAAAGGATTTTTATAATAAGCACTGACAGACTCAGAAATAAATTCTTCTACTAGATATGGAATTCTGAAACCTATATAAGCAGTGGTATCTTCCCCATTTAAATCTCTGACACTGCAAGCTACCCAATCAATTTGATCATTATAATTACCATTACTTGTTTTTCCAGGTACTAAACTATCATTAGTAACAGTATAATGTCCCTCGGTATATCTACTATCATAATCGACTCTATTTTTCTTTTGTTCAACTTCTTCAATAGTAGATAATTCTAAATGCGGCGCGCGGCCCGCTGGCCCCACTATAGTTCCAACATATATCGCGCCACCCATGTTATCTTGATAACTATAACCGCGTCTATATACTTTACCATTATCTGGGTCATTCTTGTTTGTAGTATTAATTAGGACACTTTCATTATAATGAACATCTGAATAGTCTCCACCCAACTTAAAATTTTTTATCATTTCTGCAATAGAGGAAAAAAACTTCACTATAATACAAGAAAAACCCGGCCTCCCGCCATAAAAGCTCTCCATTTAATTATCCTCCTTAATACTTGAAATCCATAATAAAATAATCTTTTCCGCCTTGTGTTATTTCGGAATCTTTTAAAATAAAACCTATATAAGTAATAGCAATATTATCATTATATAATTCATAAATTCCACTTCTACCTATTTTTATTTCTTCTCCATCAATGACAAATATTAGTCCTGGAGGTCCTTGAATACCAATCTTCTTTAAACTAGTTAAACCAGAATATTGAGATGATAAAAAATCTTCTATAACATTTTTAATTCTCTCATACGCTTCAATTTTTATTTCTGCTACGCGTCCAGAATAACCATCACCAGCATCTATATAATAATCAGAACCCGTTCGCGTTAATTGAAATATAATTTTTTGATAAGCTGAATTTGGATTAAATACAAATTCTACTGTAGTAGTAGTGGTTCCCGCTTCTACAGTTACAGTTTTAAGAGTTTGAATATTATCAACAGTTTGATCAGTTTTTTCCAATCTAATAGTAAATATCTGCGCAGTATCTGGTAATTGTTTAATTTTAAATCTCAAATAATAACTATATTCAGATTCTACTTGCCCACCACTTAAATTCATTGCTTTATCTTTAAATAAAACAACTCCTGTATCAGTTGTATAATCTTCTAAAACAAATGAAGACATCAGCGGAATAGTATATTGAGATATTTGATCTCTTCTCAGTTGCCCGATTGAATATGCCATTTCCTTTTATCTCCTTTCTAAATTCTATCTAAAGCCCTTGTGCAATTTATAGTCATGGTCGCCGCTATATCAAAAGAAGTAGAAATGCTATTTATCATATAGTCTCCATATATACCACTTTCTTTATCTCTAACAGTAATTCTTGTATTAGGCTCTAAATAAAATATAGGTAATGTAGTTAAAACTATACTTTCATTATAACTTGTATATTGATATAATAATTCTCTAACTAAATTATAAGCTGAATTAAACTTACCACCGCTAGCCAATAGACTAAAGATATTGCCATCAACTTGCGTAAATGCTTGACCAGATGTTTGACACTCCGCGCGCAATACAGAAACATCAGGGCGGGATGAGTCTAATATTACAAGATCAGGAATTTCAGGTTCAAAGACACAATTAACTTTATCGTCAACTACTACCTTTTGGCGGCGACCTATATTTGAAACACTTAATTCTGATATAGCCGCGTTAGAATCAATAAAATCTAAAAAGAAATCGATATCAGTAGGATGAATCAATACATCTTCTTTAAAACCTTGTTCTTTTAATTCTCCTTCTTTTGGCTGTATGTCACGAAGCTTAGGCCATTCATTTTTTAATTCAGTATAATAATAATTAGAATCAGTCCCTAATGGATCACTTATAGTTCCTTGTAAATATAATTCTGTTCTCCAATCTGTTGTAATAACCTTTTGTAAATTTAAAGCAATAGCATTATAATGACCTTTTTCTCCTGAATAATCTTCATCTTTTCCATTAAAGCTTGGCACCCATTCATATATTTGTCCAGTATCGCGAGCCATATAAAATACTTCCGCCTGCCCAACAAGAGGAAAATAATCACGAGTTTCATAAATCATTGGACATTTAGCTTTTAATAAATTATCTGTTTTATCATTATAAAAAAATACATTATATGTATTGCCAACCGCGGGCTTCCTATCAATAGCTAAATGATACCTTATAGGAAAAGTATTACCATTTATATCTTCTCTTTGTCCCCATACTATAAAATCGTTCTTTATCATACTAAACTGTGGAGCATTTGAATAAGATTGAATTAAAGTACCATCTTCAAAAGTATAAATAGACTTTCCTCTATCCATATCTAATAAGTAGTCACTTTGATTAAGTTTATTCAAATCAACCGTTGTTTGACTAGTATTTAAATAATTTTTTATTTCTTGAAAAACAAAGTTACCATTTATATCATAAAAATATTCATAATTACCTAAAGTATCTTTGATCTGATCTAATATATCACATACCGAATCGCCTGCATCTCCAATTAACTCTCCTGGAAAAATAAAATCAGTATATGTATATCCTACATCATCACCATACCCAAATATCTTAGGACTTTTATTAATATCTTTTTCTGTCGCATCAGTAATATTAGTAGTCAATAGATAAGATGTAGTTCCCGCATTTATCATAGTTGCTAGATATAATGGAGTTGTTCCAACCCATTTCATTACTTTTTTTACTCTTGTATCTAAGTCACTAATAATAATTTTACCAAGTGGTTCTCCGCCAAAATGATTAACTAACTCTTGAATAATTTGATATATAGTTGGTTGAACAATTACATATTGACCAGTTTCATCTACTGTTTCATATTCACTGAATGTAGTAGACGCGGGAAGCATCCCTCCGCATTCCCCATTAAGTAGGCACATTTTATCTCTCAAAGTTATAGATATATTAACACCTTGGTCATCATGTGTAATTGCGGGGTCCATAATAACATAAATCCCAAGCGGCATCCATATAACGTCAAAATCTTTATAATAATTGGTTTCATTTAAAAAGCCAATTTCTAATTCCATCTTCTTATTAATAGAAATTAAATTATCAACATTAGTTAAATCATTTTCATACTTATCTGCTACCATAGATAAGTTGCCAGACCGTCTTACACTTGAAGATCCATCGAAATTCAGGCTCCCGCCTGTAATTCTTCCTTCAATAGATTGAATAGGTTTTTCATTAAAATCTAATACAGTAATCTTAACAAATTGCCTTTTATTTTTTATTGCATCAAACATTTTTAAGAAGGAAGCATCTTTTAAGTATGGATAATTAATTCTCATATTTGACGCTCTCCTCTTATTTTTTCATATATATAATCAATAGTACATTCAATAGGACAAAGAACTAAATCATCATCAGTAAAATTATAAAACTTACCTTGATGCCATATCTTTCTTTGTCCATTTATATTATATACTCCATGGTCTTGCGGCCGCCGCACTTCTGATTCATGACTAACCTCAATATCCATATTTATATAATTTTCATCTCTAAGTTCTACACTATCTTTTACAATTATATCAGAACCATATTGTTGTGTAAAAAATTCAGTCTTTAAAATAAGAGCTTCTTTATCTTCTGATATAGATAACACACCACTCTTAACTAATCTTATAGTATCATTGTCAATCTCTATTATTTTTTCCTTATTATTCTCTATTGGATATAAATGCAATCCAGCAATACTTGCACCTGTAATTATTGCATTTTCATCATATAATTCAAGTACACCCGTGGGTCCAAGTTCATGCTTATAAAGATTATCATCATATGAATCTTTAACATAAAAAACAGTACCTGGGTCCGCTTCAAAACATATTTTATCAATAGAAAGCAGAGCTTCGTGGAAAGTTCTGGTATCAAATAAATATTTTAAATATATTTTTCTAAATATATTTTCATTTGGCTCTAATGCCTCATGAATTTGTCCTACTTTAGTATTAATAAATACCTTGCTAAATGATTCACTTTCATTTTCTCTTTGACCTAATTCCACTATATAATCAATTATCACTTCTGTTGGATAAGAAAAAGATAAATTTTTAATATCAACATCCTCATCTATAAATTCAATAAATCTGCGCGGAGATACAACCATTGGTTTCTGTTGATTGTTCAAACGAATAAGATAACCCTCTACCATATTTTCATTGAATTTCTGGCTACCATCCGCCTTCCGCAAATTATCTCCAGATGTATTAATTATATAAGGATCAGATAAAAATTCTATTCTTAACCATTTAACTCCTTGAAGTGTATTTTCAATATTATTTAATGTTTGATTTCTATATTTCTCAGTTAAAACACCTTGAATAATATCCTGGTCACTTGAAAATGTTCCACTTATCTGACCTATTTTATTAAAAATAGCATGCACTTTTGTAGTATAGTCTCCAATATCTTGAATACCATATCTTTCAAAATTAAGAAGGTTACAATCATCTATTTCAAATGCGGTCGCGTTAAAGGAATACAACATTCGCCCTAATGTCTGTTCAGGCGTAAATGATATATCCATTAATCTAATTAAGATATTTCCTTCTGTTGGAGAACGAAATAACTTAACATTATCCGCATATAAAAAATCCATTATCTTTTCTCTAAATTCACGTTCATAAATATAATCTTGATACTCATCTATATTTTCTTGTATATTATAAGTATCGTAGTCATCTTTTGCTATTTTATAAATATTGTCTTTATTTAAGAATACTCCTTGATCATCGCAAAAAGCGGTAATCAAACCACCTATAGGAAATTCTCTATATTTAATATTACCATTTCTTCTAAAGTAAGGAAATTGAGAACCTAGTGTATCTGTCTTTGCTTCTGAATAAGTATATTTAAAAGACGATATGTCTGGATTATACCTAACCCTAAATTGAATATCTTTACGTGTAAGAAATATATCATTCAATTCAATCATTATAGGACGTCTAATAGTTATTATGGGACCGCGATCGCCGCGTATATTCCGCCTCTGAGCGCAATATTTATACCAAACACCGCTTTCAACAGTATAATCATACCATGTATAATTAAGCGGGTGAGAATCCGCGATTGTGGCTTGATGAATATCTTCCCAAACAGTATAATCACTTTTACTTGATGTTCTACGAATAGTAATATGTCCAAAATAAGCATCGGTAGAACTTATATTAACCTTCATTCGCCCATATTCTACATCACTCTCTGCGCTTATAACCGCGTTAAGAACATCTATTACATTCTGTAATATTGAAAACACATATTCTTTACTTTCAGTATAATTATTTGTAGTAATATAAGAAAATACTAACCTATATTTTAATCCATCTTCTAGGTTAGTTTTTAAAGCATAATTTATTTCATTTGGATTATATACATTTGTATATACATCTTTTGAATCATAAACAAGAGCTTGAGTGTTTTCATTATAAATCATAACTCTGTATGATTTTAATGCTTCTTTTTCTACATCCGCATTATTATTATAATAAAGTTTTCCAACTAATTCTACTACTTCAGAATTAAATGTAACTTCCGCGCTTTCATCAATTTTTTCAAAACCTTTTAAATATATCTGTGGTTGCTCAATACCTTTTATTAAACAGACAGTAGACCATTCAGAGAAGCTACCTTGATTTGCATTTAACCAACTTGGGATACTCCCATCTCTTTTAGAATCATAAGCTACAGATGAGAAACGAATCTGTACTTTATAAAATTGATTGATTCCAAATATCCCATTAGCTAAATAATTGCTATCTATAGTCACATAATATTTATCATCTGTTTCTTTTGTTTCGTCTATATTAGGTACTCCATTAAGAATTATCATTCCCGCAGGAAAACTATTATAATTTAAAGCAGATTGATTTGTACTCTGACTATTAACTACAATTTGAACACTTTTAATATCATCTATACTATTATATACAGATAAAGAAAAATACACCCTACAACTAGAAGTACGCACAAAAGCAGGCATATAAGAATCAACGATAGGTGGATATAAATTATTACCTATTCCTGGCATAATAAAACTCCTTTTCTCTCTTTGCTATTATTCCTCTTTCTTAGGTGGTCTCTTCGGTAAGTTTCGTATTTCAGTCATTAAATCTAAGATATAAGAATTCCCGCCTTCTTCTGTATAATGTTGAAATCGTCTTTCTATACAATCAAGACTATAATCGTCTATCCATCCTTTTTGATAACAAAAATAATGATGTTCTCTTGTAATAAAAGATTTAATATCATCTTTATCAGAAACTATGAGTAAATTAATTTTATCAATAACTTCCTCTATTTTGTTATTTTGCTTCTGCTGTATTTCAAAAAGGGTTTTAAAATTGTCACTATTTTCATCTAGTTTTCTTTCCATTACTTCTTTTTCTTCTTTTTTTCTACCTTCTCTTTGGAAAATTTTTTTAAGTCTTTCAACTCCCCAATCCCAAAAATTCACAATACTTCTTAAAGCAATAGCAAAAACAACTAAGAAAATTAATATTTCTGAAAAAGAATATTTATTAAGTAAATCTAGCATTTGGTTTTAACCCTCCTTTATTATTTATTTTTTTATTTGTATGTTTTATACTATAATATATAAAAAATACATTTAAATAATAAAGGAGAGTTGCCCATTTGTTTATTCTTTTTTTTCTTCTTCTTCTTCTGTTATAATTGGTACTGTTACGGTTTCTTCTTTTTCCCCTTCCTGCATTAATTCATTTAATAGTATATTATTATGTTTATCTTTTACATCATTATAAATTTTTTCTACTATTAAATATATAACATAAGAAGGTAATTGTTGTCCATACTTATTTATGACTTCAGATAATTCTTTGCTAAAATCATAACAAATCTTATTTACTGTTATATTTTTATTTTTCATAATTTTTCTCCAATATTATTATTTTTATTAAAAATTAATTATCCACTACTTTTTTCTGAGTGTCCTTCATCTATGGATAAATTAGTTAAAGCTGGTCGAATTGTATACTTTATAGTTATTTTTCCTCCACTATTTATTACTTCAGAAATTCCAGTCATAACATATCTCATTCCAAATTTATAAACATTACCATTTACACTTAATTCATAATTATTTGCTGTAACAGTCTGTGCAACTATTTTTTTGAAATATCCTTCTAAATCTTCTCCACTTATTTGAGTACCTTTTGGTAAATTAGTAAGATTAGGAGAAAATGAAGTCCCACCGATAGACATAGATCCTCCTCCTGGGGCAATAGAACCTACACTACCAAAATTAGTTCCTCCACCAATAGTAGCTCCATTACTTATTGAAGAATTTTTTCCAGTAATTTTTACATTTTCAAAAGTAGCAGTTCCATCTCCTTTAATACTCCAATTATCATTACTACTTTTTATAACACTTGTTCCTCCCTTTAATATTATAGATGGAGTTTCACTATTTAATACAATATCTCCTGTTTTACTTTTTAAAACATTATCACCTACAGTCCAACCGCCTAAATTAACAGTTCCATTAAAGGTTCCTTTTTCAGCTGTTAAATTTCCGTATTTATCAACATAAAAAAATTCACCTAATCTAATCCCAGCTTCTCCTATATAAATACCATCTGTAGCAATATTTTGTCCAGAAAAAA
This sequence comes from uncultured Bacilli bacterium, assembly GCA_947632375.1. Classification (GTDB taxonomy): domain Bacteria; phylum Bacillota_I; class Bacilli_A; order RF39; family UBA660; genus UMGS1124. Next base: position 4,879 of record CANRPF010000016.1, on the reverse strand, counting down.
CTTGTTTTTTGGTATTTAAATAACCATTATTAATAGTCCATCCGCCTATTTCTCCAGAGATAGCATATAAACTTCCTAAATTATTTACTGAAAATCCATTTCCTCCTAAACTGATTCCATCTGATCCAATATAAACACCACTACCACTAGGCCCTGTTCCAACACTAGAAAAAGAAGCTTTATGATTACTTAAAGATGTTGGACCTATTAACCATCCATCCATCCCATTTCCAATATATCCAGTTTTAGCTATTAATTCACCATTAGCATTAACTTGAAAAGGACTATTAGTACCATTAGATGAGCCTAAAGAAATTCCATCAACACCAATATAAAAGCCAGGCCCATTTCCACAGACATCACCATATGCATCAGTATATTGATTAAAAGCATCTTTATCATTACTATATAAAGCACTATATGCTTTATTCGCAGTGCTTTGACCTATTCTAATCTTATTTGTTCCTGTCCCAATAACGGCATCTCCCGCGTACATAGTTCCATCTTTAGAAACTGCAAATTTTTGACCAACAGCTATTCTTAAATTATTTGTTTCTTCTTTTGCATCAGAACCATTGATAGAACGCTCAAAATCAGCACTTGATAATATTACGTTATTTGGAGCTTTTGGAATATTTGAATATAAAGAAGTATCATCTATACTCCATCCTGCAATTGTTCCACCGCCAACAGCAGTTATATACCCATATTTATCTACCATAAAATTTTGTGTGCCAAATTTTATTTCTGGAGTAGTTAAATCTATAAGCATGCCTTTTCCAGACGGAGTTCCTTCAGGGCCTTTTTCTTGATAATCTCCGCCATAAATTAAAGCTTTACCTTGTGTCGGATCTAAAACAATTTGCCCTTTTCCTGTCTGACCAAAAGTAGCTCTTCCAGTACGAGCATCTAAAAAGATAGTTCTTTCACCTTTTGCGTATTCAAAAAGCCCCACTTCAGCGACACTAGACGGATTGTAATCTTCTTTAACTCTTTCTCTAACTTTACCCATTAATACACCAGTAAAGCTGTTATCTGTTTCTTTAATTCCCGCGCCAACTTGAGGAGCTAAAATAAATCCTCCATCTTCGCTTATAGAAACACTATTTCCATCCCATCCATTTAACATTGCTTGACTATATCTATTTAAAAATAAATGAATAGGGATATGTACTCTAACTAATTCAACATCATTATTATCACGATCTTTTTTAGAAACAATTACTTCAATAGCAGTAGTTACACAATGACCGTCATAACTATCTATTGGTTTAAAAGATTTTTGATTATCTTTTAAATCTTTCTTTTGCTCTGCTTGTAATGCATAAATAGGCAACCATTTACTTTCAAAATATAATTTACCTAATATATTCCATTGATAACTAACTTTATAATTATCAGATGTTTTTTCACTTATATCTTCCCATCCACTTTTTCCATATTGATCTTCTACAAATTCAGTAACAGTTATCTCAAAAGGATTGTTACTATCATAAATAGGGAATCTACCTCCAGAATCATACATTACAAATCTAAATCCTGTACCTTCTTTTAGTACTGCCCTATATTTACTATTACTTACATTTACAGTTATAAATGGTAAAGTTGCATAATAGACAACTCCTTGATAAGTTATAGCTACCTTTACAATATTAGCTAAAGCACTTTGCGGTTCAGTTATATATTGTTTATAATTAAATATACCTTTCGCGGCGTCCACATCAAAAGAACTAGCATCTTCAAAACCCGCGCCATAATTGTTTTTCAACATACTCCAAACAACTGTAGCACTTTCGCCAGCCACGCCATTCTCATTCACTCGCCCTGATTCTGTGCTATCAAAAATTATCTCTCCATTATGCCACAGTTGCGCTCTAAAAAATTTATAAGAAGGATCCGCGCATTTATAATTCACGCTACCACTATGTTCTTGTTCTATCCAAGTATAAGTAGGAAACGCGGGCGCCGGGCTGCCAGCCGCAACATTCGGGACTATTCGACAAACGTACTCAGTACCATTCGTCCCAGACTCGCCCTCTTTTATAAACGTCAAATCTGTTTTTGCAGTTAATTGAACCCCTTCATAATTAACTTGCAATTCAATCGTATTTCTATTTTTATCAGGATTATAAGAGTTCTCTATATAATACTGCAATATAGTTCCATTATAAATATAATTTTTATTTATTAAATCAACTTCAACATACCCCTCAGGCGCAACGATCATAGTATCATCACTAGGCACTATCCATCTAATATCCGCGTATTTAATAACATCATCGTCTATCTTCATACCTAGATTATTATAAACAGTAAATGTCAAAGGTTTAATAACAATAGGAGACTCTAATGCGGGACTCGCGGGACTCACCCCATCTTCGCTATATTTATAACTATAAGAACCATCATTAATAACTAAGCTATATGAACCTTCAGTCTCATATGTATTTTTAATATTAATAGAAGCAGTTCCAATATAAGTAGAAATACCCGTAGTGCTTTTTCTATAAACACTACATTTATAATCACTAAAAACAGTAATAGTAGAAAGATTTAAATTATATATCTTGTTCTTTTCTACTCTTTCAATTTTTTCATCAAATCTTTTTAATTCTTCTTCATATTCTTTTAATTTATCTTCATTAAGAACATAAGTTTCTTCTTCTCTTTCTATTTTAGCTAATAAATTATCATAATTAGTTTTTGTTGCATGGTATTGCGCATTTAAATCATTTGTTTCTGTTATTGTATTAAATTGTCCAACATTATTTGTAACTGACCATGCATAGGAAAAAGAATCATCTATTACTTCTTCTCCTTTTACTTTAACTATGCAAGTTAAAGTAGGATGTCCATTATCATAATAAAATTGCTCGCCTTGATCAGACTCAATAGCAATATCGTATTCAGCATCAAGATTCTTTATAATTATAGTGCTTTCCAATCTAGCAACGCCATTCTCATCACCATAATCAACAACGCATTTATATTTAATTTCCTTAGCTACTACATCGCTCTTTTTAATAGCAAACCTAAAAGTTTCAGGAAGCCATTGAATTATATCATTACCATTCTCTACTTCTTCAAGAATATTGTAACTATTTAAACACTGCCAACCCGCGCCGCCTTTTATATTAAAGAATTTACTATCAGATGTAATTTCACCATTCTCAACGAACCAATAATAATCTAGTTTCTGAGAATTATTATCTATAGCTTTTCCTTTAACTTTTACAGAAGCCTCAATAAAAATGACATCATCCGCACCAAAAGCACTAGTAAATATAGATCCAGTTTGTGGAGCATTTAAAGATAAACTATAACCATTAAGCGCGGTCTCACTTAATCTAGTCGCGCCACATAATTCAATATTACTAAAAAATATATCAGATACACATTCTGGTTTGGGTTTAGTATGCGGGAAGCTTTGCGCAAAAATTGCAATATATGAAATTCCTTGAAGGTTAGATCCATCTATATTATCAAATGCCTTTTTTTGCTCTGTATCTACCAATAATGCATATGGATTGCCAACCATACTATTAATATCAATAGTGTAAATACGCGTTACAATTTCTTTAGTTGCATTATCTAAAAAATCAAGAGCAAAAATGATACCATAGTTACCATAACCATTCTGTTGCTCAGGCGGGAGCGCGGTCCGCACCATGCAACCGCACATAATGGAACTTGAAGTTTTAACATAATTATCAAGGCCAACCGCGTCTACTTTAATCAAATTTTGATTATCTGGATAATCTTTATGATATAAAACTTTTACGAAAGTATTATTTTCTTCTTGATAATAAGAACTTAATTCGAATGTCTCTGAAGATGATAAACAATTAATTCCATTAATATCATATTCATCACGTTTCTCTGTTGTTGAAACATAATTAATTCCTAACCTTTTAGTTGTTCCTAAAATAGTTTTATCCCTAGACATATTATTTCCAGGAATTAATACATAAACACTAGAACCATTAACATAAGTAATATCAGAGCTACCAGAATACGCATAAAAAGTGCTATCTTGGTATTTAACTTTATATTTTCCTATTGTAGCATCTACACAACTCTCTACAGTAGCCTGAATAGTTTTATCATATTCTGCTTCAGATATTGCTTTATTAACAATTATATCTATAGCAGTACAGATATTTTTCTCTATCGTATTCATGCACTCTACTCCTTTTCTCTCTCTATTCTAACATAGAATGAAAATTTTGTCAAGTTTTTTTAATATTATTACCCAAATAAGGGAGGCTATAAAGCCTCCCTATTTGTTTATCTCTTACTATTAAAAGCATGCTGACTAGCAACATTAACAAGATTATGTAAAGCAGTTTCAATCTCATGCGCGCTCGTTGCATTCGGGAACGTAGCTTCAATGTGTACATTTTGTTCTAGCACATCTTTATCTCTATCCGCTAAGGCTCCAAAACCGCTTGTTGCGAACATCATTCCTGCTAATCTACTATTCATTGATTGATTTAATCCACTTACTAAGTTATTAACATCTCTAATACCCTCAACCGCGGATAATATATTCTTAGTATCAGTCTTATTTAAAACTAATTCTTTTTCATGGAGCAACGCGACGCGGCCACCGTCTCCCCATTCTCCAGTATATCCGCCTGTATCATAACCAGTAAGTTGTTTTCTCTTCACCCAACCTTTTTTCTTATCTTTAAATTGAATCTTAATTCTATGATTTCCTGAATCAGCAATTTGTTTAACAGTAACCATGCCTTTCTTTCCTTTTGTAGCTTTTCCGCCTGAATTACTATCATAGTAATCTCCGCCAGTAAAGTATACTTCTTCACCCTTTTCTATCTTACCATTACTAACAATAGCATCAATAGTAGGTCCATTAGGT
>CANRPF010000015.1 GCA_947632375.1 uncultured Bacilli bacterium | reverse complement strand
TCAATATCTTTTTTTGTATATTACTCCTTCGTGCTCTTCCTTTTTTAGCACTGATTTACATGTTACACTATTTTTTTACTTTTTGCAAGGTATTTTTTTAAAAAAAAGAAAAAAACGCCAAATTTTGTCGTTTTTTCCGCACTTTTTAGTCTTTATATCCTTCAGTTTCATAATTACTGCACTTAATATAAGCTTCGTAATCATATGATACGGATTTACCTTTTATTACTCCATAACCTACACAATTATCACCATTTACTTGAGTATTTATTAATAAATTTGATTCTATTAGTTGTTTAAATGTTATTTTTATACTTTCTCCCTTTTTTGGTAAAGAACTTAAATTTTCTTCCAAACCAGAATAAACTTTGACTGCTTCAACTATATCATTTTCAAAAGATTTATAATCTTTAAATTTTTTAGAAGCATTTATTCCTATAAATAATAAAAAAGTAGATATCAAAACTATTAAAAACCCCCATAAGATAGCTAATTTTCTCATTTTGCTGACCTCATTCCGTCAATAAAAATATTTAAATAATGATTTGCTATCAATAAAAATGTTGATAATATACAAATCAATATTATAAATATACCATATCCCCAACCTTTTTTATTATTCATATAAATCACTTCTCTTTATAATATATTATCATATTTTTTTAATTATGAGACAAAAAAATGAGTTCAATATTTGAACTCATTCAATTATACTAATTCTACAGTAGCGCCAGCTTCTTCTAATTTAGCTTTAATTTCATTAGCTTCATCTAAAGAAATGTTTTCTTTAATGTTTCCACCATTATCGGCCATTCCTTTAGCTTCAACTAATCCTAATCCTGTAATTTCTCTTATAACTTTAATTACAGCAATCTTAGCAGCACCTGCATCTTTTAAAACTACAGTTTTTGTAGAAGCTTCCTCTTCTTGAGCACCTTGAGCTGGAGCAGCAGCAACTGCAACAGCACTTGGATCTACTCCAAATTCTTCTTTCATAGCGTCAACTAATTCTTTTACTTCTAGAATAGTCATTTCTTTTAAACCGCTTATAAATTCATCTTTTGTAAATTTTGCCATTTAATATCATTCCTTTCAAATTAATTTTCTTCACCTAATTTTTCGGCATATAAATTAAGTCCAATAGATAGATTTTTCAAGTGTTCTATCATGCCACCCGCAAGCATAGTAAGCAAGCTTTCTCTTGATGGGATTGATGCGTAAGCTTTTATTACATCATAATCAACTACTTCACCATCAACAATTCCTGTTAGAATATTAACAGTTTCATGTTCTTTTGCAAATTCACTTAAAACTTTTATAGGTTCAAGAACATCTTTTCCGAATAACACTGCATTTGGTCCTTCTAAGAATTTATCAAGATCAATATTCTTTTCATCTAAAGCTCTTTTTAAGTAAGTATTTTTATAAATTTTTACTTCTCCAGAATTTTCTCTTAATTTTCTTCTTAATTCAGACATATCTGCAACTGTTAATTCATGATAAGTAAATAAAATAATGCTTTTTGAATCATCTAATTTTTCAGATATTTCTTTAACTATATTTTGTTTTTCTTGAATTATTTTTGCACTTGCCATTTTGTCCTCCTTTTAATATATAAAAAACTTTCCATGCGGAAAGTATAAATTCGTTTTATATCTTCCCTCGGTAGGATTATTAAGATTTTATTCCCCTACTGTCTATGGTACTCGTTTTTTATCAAAAATTATTATATTATATTTAATTCTATTTGTCAAAAGAATTTTTATCTACTTTTATTCCAGGGCCCATAGTAGAGCTTATTGAAATATTAGTAATATATGTCCCTTTAACTGTAGAAGGTTTTGCTTTAATAATAGTATTCATTAAATATTCAAAATTTTCTTTTAAAGCATTTTCATCAAAAGAAACTTTTCCAATAATAGTATGGATGTTTCCATATGAATCAGCTCTATATTCAATCATACCTTTTTTAACATCTTCAACAACTTTTTCAGGAGTTAAAGTTACAGTTCCTGTTTTAGGATTTGGCATTAATCCTTTAGGTCCTAAAATTTTACCAATCTTTCCTAAAGCTGGCATCATTTCTGGTGTAGCTATAATAGTATCAAAGTCAAACCAATTTTCTTTTTGAATTTTTTCTATTAAATCTACGTCACCTACATAATCAGCTCCTGCTTTTTTAGCAGCTTCTGCTTGTGGTCCTTTTGCCAAAACTAATGTCTTCTTAGTTTTTCCTGTTCCATGAGGTAAAACTAATGACCCACGTAATTGTTGATCAGATTTTTTAGTATCAATATTTAATTTAAATACAGCTTCTACTGTTCCATCAAATTTAGTTATTGATGTTTCTTTTACAAGTTTTATTGCTTCACTAACAGTATATAATTTGTTTTTTTCTACTTTTTTTGAAGCTTCCACATATTTTTTTCCTGATTTTTTCATTTAATTCCCTCCAATCGTGGTTTATTAGCGGATAATTTATTAATTTTCTTCGTTTTGTTCTTCTTTTTCTGATTTTTCGCTTATTACTTCAACTTCTGCATTTGAAGATTGCTTCATTTCTTCTTCAAGTGCTTCTAATTTAGCTTCTCTTTTTGCTTCTTCGATTTCTGCTTCATGAGCTGCTTCAGCTTGAGCTGCTAATTCTTGATCGTTTACACCTTTAACAGCAACTCCCATATTTCTTGCAGTACCTTCAACTATTTTCATAGCTGCTTCTATATCATAAGCATTTAGATCTGGCAATTTATTTTCTGCTATACTTCTAAGTTCTTCTTTAGTAATAGTTGCGACAATTTCATTTGCACCTTTTTTGCTACCTGATTTAATTTTAGCAGTCTTTTTGATTAAGAATGCTGCTGGAGCTGTCTTTAATACAAAATCAAAAGTTCTATCATCATAAATACTTATTTCAACAGGAATGATATCTCCCATTTTGTCTTTAGACGCATCATTAAATCTTGTACAAAATTCTTGTAAATTAATACCAGCAGGTCCTAAAACAGTACCAACAGGTGGTGCTGGAGTAGCTTTACCAGCAGGTATTTGTAATTTAATTTTCTTTACGACTTCTTTTGCCACGAAAAACACATCCTTTCATATTTTCGCTGTTGTGGTATATGGGCAAATCCGCTTTTTCCCCTCCACAATACATTACGTAAAAATATACATAAATGCATAATTGATAATATCATAATAATTAATTATATGTCAATATTTTTTATAAAATAACAATTTACTTAAACGTTAAATCTAAAGTAACAAATATCCCCATCTTGCATTAGATATTCTTTACCTTCTAATCGCATTTTCCCAGCTTCTTTTACTTTTAATTCAGTACCATAATTTTGCAGGTCTGAAAAACTCATAGTCTCGCATCTTATAAATCCTTTTTGGAAATCAGAATGTATAATTCCTGCACACTCGGGCGCACTCATTCCTTTTTTAAAAGTCCACGCTCTACATTCTTTAGGACCTGCTGTAAAAAAAGTTGCAAGGCCTAATAAATCATATGTTTCATAAATTAATTTATCTAAGCCACTAGAAGATAATCCTATTTCATTCATAAAGTTCTTTTTATCTGTTTCTTCTAATTCTACTAATTCACTTTCTAATTTTGCGCACAAAACAATTACTCCAGATTTTTCTTTGCTAGCATATTCTCTTACTTTTTCTACATAATCATTTGTTCCTACTATTGCATCTTCATCATTAACATTAGTAGCATATATAATAGGTTTTAAAGTAATGAAACTAAAATTTTTTAATATTAACAATTCATCTTCACTAAATTCTATATTTCTTAATGCTATATTTTTTTCTAAACTTTCTTTGCATTTTTTTAAAGTATTTATTTCTAAAAGTTCTTTTTTATCTTTAGTCATTTCTGCTTTTTTGCCTATTTTATTCATTCTATTTTGAATAATTTCTAAATCAGACATTATTAGCTCAACGTTAATTATTTCAATATCTCTTATAGGATCAACATTTCCTTCTACATGTGTTATATCAGCATTTTCAAAACATCTTACTACTTCTACGATTGCATCAACTTCTCTTATATGAGATAAAAATTTATTTCCTAATCCTTCACCTGAAGATGCTCCTTTAACTAACCCTGCTATGTCTATAAATTCATAAGTTGTTGGCACTACACTTTCTGGCATATATAGATTTTCTAAAAATTCTAATCTATAATCTGGAACAGTAACTACTCCAACATTAGGTTCAATAGTTGCAAAAGGATAATTTGCTGCTAAAATATTTTTCTTCGTAATAGCATTAAAAAGTGTACTTTTGCCAACGTTAGGCAAACCTACAATACCTGCTTTTAATGACATAATAAATCCCTCATTTCTTTTGTATTATAACATAATTAAGAAAAAATGTAGATTTTTGTCTACATTATTCACTTTTAGCTAGAGTTAATTTAGCCTCAGCTTGTTTTCCATTTCTTATATATTTTAAAGATACTTTCTCTCCTGGATTAAATTTATATAAGTAATATTTTAATTTTGATACTGATGTTACTTCATAATCACCGATACCAACAATTATATCTCCCATTTTTAATCCTGCGTTAGCAGCTGGAGAACCTTCTTCAGTTGAAATTACAACTACCCCAACAACGTCATCTTTTATATTTATATTATATCTTGAAAGTGCATATGAATCAGTAGTATTTGCCATAGATACACCTAAGAATGGTCTTTCTACTTTACCATTTTCTCTTAATTTAGTTGCAATTTCTAAAGCATCTTCTATAGGTATTGCAAAACCTATACCTTCAACTCCATTACTTACTAATTTCATATTAGTGATTCCTATTACTTCACCGTTAACATTAGCTAGAGGTCCACCACTATTTCCATTATTAATAGCTGCATCAGTTTGTAATACTTTCATAACTACATCAGCAGTCGTACTATTTGTAGCATTTACTTCAATTAATCTATCTTTTCCAGAAACAATTCCACGAGTAACTGTCCATGAATATTCATCTGCTAAAGGAGCTCCTATTGCAAAAACTGTATCTCCTACTCTACTTTGTTCATTTGAACCCATTTGGGCAATACTTATAATTTTATTTTTATCGATTTTTAATACTGCAATGTCAGCATAAGAATCATTACCAACTAACTCAACGTTTTCAATATTACCATTTGTAAATTTTACTTTTACAGAAGTTGAATCTTCAACTACATGTGAATTTGTCAATATATATGCTGATTTACCATCTTCTTCATAAACAAATCCTGTTCCACTACTTACTAAAACACCATTTTGATAAGAACCTACAACAACTACAGAATCATATATTTTTTCTACAGAATCTGCTATTCCATTTTCTGTTACTGTAACTTCTTTTTCACTTTTATTTACGATTGTTTGAACAGATTCAGGTAAATATTTTTTTAACACTATAACAGAACCTGCACCCAATAAAAAGAAACATATAATAATTAATACATTTAATATCTTTTTCTTCATCTCATAACTCCTTATCTAAATAACAAATTTCTTTAAAATTGATTGGGAATCCTATTGCATCAAGTACTTTCTCAATCTTTATTGATTTTAATTTTCCATCTAATACATCTATTTCATAAGTTAATTCATTAATAAGTAACTTAAATTCAGAATCACTTAACAATTTTTTCAAAATAATAATTAGAGCAAACAAATCTTCTTTACCATAAATGTATTCACCATCCATTTTTGGAATTTTTAATAAATTGTGATAATTAGTTTCTGGTATAGGTCTATGAGTTTTATAGTCATATAATATATCTTCATGTGCACATAAATTTCTATAATTAGCAAGTATAGGTAAATATATTTCTAATATATTAGGAGACATATTGTATATATTTGCTATTTCAATTTGATCTTCTTTTTTCATTATTGTATAAAGTTCACAAACTATTCCAAAAGATAAAACTTTTACAACTACCCAAAGTGGTGTATAACCATAATTTTCTTGATAATGTTTAGTAGCAGAATGTTGTGCACCATTATTTCTTATTTGCCTTTTCATTTTTTTAATTAAATCATTTACTTGTCTAAACTTTTCTGGATTATTTGTAAAATTAGAAGGCTTTAAATAATTCTTTTCTTTATATCCATATTTTTTTGATAATTGATATGAAAATATACTTTTTATATTATTTTCTATAATTAATAAATTTTTAAATATTATGTTTCTTATCTGTCTATCAAAATTAAATAGTGAATATAATTCTTTAAAAGTTGCATTTGGTAAAAACATTTTATCATCTTTAGATTTTAATAGTAAATGTCTGTATCCACTTATGAAAAAGTAATTTTCTCTTAAAAGAATTTGTTTAGTATATTCTTCATCATCTATTATTAATCCTTTAGCTTTTAAGATATCTACTTGTTCATCTAAAGTTTTAAATATTTTATTGCTAGCTGTTTTATCTCTATTAGACATAGTATCACCTATTGTAAATTTTATCACAACTCACTTAAAAATAATATATAATATTTATGAATTTTTTATGAAATTTACATTAATTATTTTTGAAATATTCAGCTAAATTATTCGCTATTTTCTTAGCTAATTGTTGTTGATATGTTTTTGAAGTTAAGTTTTTTCTATCTGTTTCATTAGATAAAAATCCACATTCTATTAATAAGCCATCGTTATTTATTTGTCTATACATATATAAATCATTTGAAATTTTTTTAGCATTTCTGTCTGCATTTAATTGTTTTTGCATATATATACCTAAATTTTCATTTCCTTTATAAAATATTTGTACACCTTTATATTTTGGATCTTTATAATAATTTTGATGAATAGATATAAATAATAAAGGATTGGCATTATTAATTAATTTTATTCTATTATCAAAGTCACTTTTTTTTCGTGTATTTGTATTAGGTGTTGATAAATCGTAATCATTTTCTCTTGTCATTATAATTGTTGCACCATATTTTTCTAACTCTTGTTTTAAATAAAGAGATATATTTAAATTGATGTCTTTTTCATAAATGTTTTGATAAGAAGTTCCGATATCTAAAGATCCGTGTCCAGCATCTATTGCGATTACTTCTCCGGAAAATATTAAGACTTTATTTTTTGCGATTGCCGGTATATATAAACTTAAGTTTACTATTAATAGTATTATAATAATTATTTTTTTCATAATAAAATATATTAAAAAAAGTATAATTAAATGCTTTTAACTACACTTTTTTATAAAATTTATTTATCTTGTGGTACATCTAAATCTTTATTTAATACTTCATAGTTATCTGTTATAGATATAAATGCTTTATCATCTATTAATTTAATACCTTCTTTTAATCTAAAGTAATCTTTTGTTGGTACTACAGTTAATACTATTTTATTTTTCTTTTTTGAAAATCCACCTTCTACATCAAATAAAGTCATATCATATTTTAAATCTTCCATTATAAATCTTTTTACTTCTTTTTCTTTTGATGTAATAATATAAAATGCTTTATAATCACTTATACCTAATCTTGCTTTAGTAGTCATATATCTTATTACTACTATTACTATAATGGAATATAGAGCTTGTTCAAGACTAGTGCTTACAATAATGAATAATACTAGAAAAATATCAAAAGTTCTTGAAATTAAACGAGTATTTTTGTTATTTATATCATTAAATATATCTTCTAAAATATTTATTGCTCCTACTTTTAGTCCTTCTTTATAAAGAAAACTATATCCATAACCTGTTACTATCGCTCCAAATATCGCTAGAAGTAATTCTTCAACAGAATCAGTTAAATCAATTTTTATAAAAGATGTCAAAAATATAAAGAATGGTACTAATAAAGAAGGAATTAAATAATCATTAAGTTTTTCTTTATTGTAAATCATATATACTAACCATAATACCCATACATTTAATATTAATAATATTGCAACAACATTAAAATTATAATCATATGATAGTAAACTAGCGAAACCTAATGCTCCACTTGCTATTAATTTAGATGGACGTAAAAAAATGTTTAATCCTAAACTTATTACTAAACAACCTATAATTATCTTTATATATTTTTTCACCTTTGCCATAAATTACCTCTTTATTCTTAAATAAGCTTTCATAAATTCAATTATATCTCCATTTAAAACCTTTGTTACGTTATTGCTTTCATAACCTGTTCTAACATCTTTTATTAAACTATAAGGTTCTAATGTATAATTTCTTATTTGATTACCAAATTCAATATTTTTATTATTTCCTTTAAGGTTATTTAATTCATCTTTTTTATTTTGTTCTTCTATTTGAAACAGCTTTCCTTTTAAAATATTTAATGCTATTTCTTTATTTTTTAATTGGCTTCTTTCATTTTGACAAGTTACTACTATTCCTGTTGGAATATGTGTAATTCTTACAGCAGAATCTGTTGTATTTACTCCTTGTCCTCCACATCCACTACTTCGATATACATCTACTCTTATATCTTCTTCTTTTATTTCGATATTTATGTCGTTATTTAATTCAGGTATAACAGAAACAGATGCAAATGATGTTTGTCTTTTACCTGCTGCATTAAAAGGACTAATTCTTACTAATCTATGTACTCCACTTTCACCTTTAAAATAACCATAAGCATGCAATCCTTTTATATTTAAAGTTACACTCTTTATTCCAGCTGTTTCACCTTTTAGTTTATCTATTATTTCATATTTAAAATTATTTTTTTCACAAAACATTGTGTACATTCTAAATAGCATATCTGCCCAATCGCAAGCTTCGGTTCCACCTGCTCCAGGATGAATTTCTAAAAAACAATCATATTCATCATATTCACCACTAAAAAGTGTCTCTGTTTCTAATTCTTCTAATTCATTTTTTATTTTGCTTATTTCATTTTCTATTTCAATTAATTCATCTTGTTCATTTATTATATTTAATAAGTCTTCTATGTCATTTAATCTATTTAATATATTAGAATAGTTAGAAATATTTTTTTTCAAATTAGAAAGTTCACTATTTAATTTATTTGCACGATTTATATCGTTCCAGACATTTTCTTCTGATAAAGATTGTTCTATTTCTTTTATTCTTTCTTTCTTATTATCTAAGTCAAAGTGACCTCCCTAAATTTAAAAGTTTTTCTTTTAATTCTTTAACTATAGATTGTAATTCATCTTTTTTCATAAAATCACATCCTATATAAGTATAACAAAAAATATATTATTTTTAAATAATAAAACAACTAAAAACATTTAAAATAATTTATTATTATTTATCATATTCATCGTGGTATAATAAAAAAGAGGTATTTTACTATGTATAGAAAAACTTATGTAGAAATTGATTGCAATAAATTAGAAAATAATATAAAGAAAATAATTAATGAATTTAATGACTATAAATACTATTTTGGAGTTGTAAAAGCTAATGCATATTCTCATGGAATAGAATCAATTAAGTATTTAATTAAAGGTGGTATTAATTATTTAGCAGTTTCATCTTTAGAAGAAGCTTTGGAGATAAGAGAAATTGAAAAAAATATTCCAATATTAATACTTGAAGTAATAGATGAACAATATGTAAGTATTGCTTCTAAAAATAATATTACAATTACAATTGATAATAAAGATTATTTTGATTCATTAAAGAAAAAAGAAATAAAAATTAAATTTCATTTAAAAATAGATAGTGGTATGAATAGATTTGGTCTTAAATCTAATGAAGATGTTAAATATATTTATGAAAATTCAAATGATTACTGTTTTATGGAAGGAATATTTACTCATTTAGCTTCTGGTAGTGTTAATAATCCAATATTTTTAAACAGTATAAATAATTTTAAAAATATAACTAAAGATATAGATTTAAATAAAATTCCTATAGTTCATTTAGAGCGTTCTTTGACTTTAGAACAACATGAAAAGTTAGATATTGGTAATGGAATAAGATTAGGTATTATAATGTATGGTTTTAATAAACCAGATTATAATCCAACATTAAAAAGAAGATTATTTAATAAGTTAACTTTTAAAAAAACTATATCAAATAAATCAAAATTAAATTTAGAAACAGTTTTTACTTTTAAGACAAAAGTAATAGAAATAAAAGATGTTAAAAAAGGTGAAATAGTTGGTTATGGTGATATGTATACTGCAAATGAAGATATTAAAATAGCTATATTACCTTATGGATTTGCAGATTTTAGTTTTATAAATAAAAATTATGTTTCTATAAATAATAAACTATATAAAATTATTGTTAACTATATGGATATAACTACAATAGTTATAGATGATGATGTTAAGTTATTTGATGATGTTGAAATTTTTGGAAATAATATAAGTATAAGAAAAGAAGCTTCTTGGGCTAATCAAAATGTTTATAAATTGCTAACTAGTATTACTGATAGAGTTCCAAGAGTTTATAAACATAACAATATTGAATATGAAATAAAATATAGAGGTGTAGAATCATGCAAGAATTTAGAGCATTGATAATTGGTACAGATATAAACGCATATTACTTAGCTAGATGCTATCATGAATTAACAGGAAAAAAAGCAGATATGCTAGGTATACATATAGATGGAGTTAAATCACACGCTTATACGAGATATACTAAAATTCTTAATATGAAATATGTTAGTAATTTAGATCATGAAGATGTTTTTTTAGAAGAACTTGACAATTATTATAATGAACATAAAGATGAAAAAATACTTTTAGTAAGTTCTAATGAAACGTATGGAGAATTTATTGCAAAAAATAAAAATAAATTAAAAAAGAAATTTTATTTTAACTACCCTAATGTTAAATTACAAAGAAGTTTAGTTATTAAAGATTTATTTTATAAAACATATGAAAATTCTGTTTTAGATTTACCTAAATCTATATATTTTGATTGTGGAAAAGAAGAAAGTTTTACACAAGAAATTGAATTCCCTGTAATTGTTAAACCTTCTAATGTAATAAAATTTAAACATTTAGAATTTGAAGGTAAAAAAAAGATATATAAATTAAATAGTATTGAAGAAATAAATAAAGTTATTACTTATTTTAAAAATGGTGGATATGATGATATATTAATTATTCAGGAATATATTCCAGGAGATGATTCTCATTTATTTGATGCTGTTTTGTATGCTGATAAAAATAAAAAAGTTAAACTTGTTTCTTTTGCCCAAATTGGACTTCAAGAACATGGTTCAAGAATGATTGGTAATGCTGCAACATTAATTAATGGTTATTCTGAGTTTCCACATGTAGAAGAACAAATTGAAAAAATTAAAACTTTTATGGAAGATATAGGATATCAAGGTTTTGCAGAATTTGATATGAAATATGATGAAAGAGCTCAAACATATAAAGTAATGGAAATTAATGCAAGACAAGGTAGATGTTCATATTATATTGATCCTTGTGGATATAATTTAATTGAAGTTCTTGCAAGAGATTTAATAGAAAAAGAAGAATTAGATTATAAAGTAATTGATAAAGTTCAACTTTTATCTTTCGTTCCTAAATGTATAGTTAAAAAATATATAACAAATGAAAAATATAAAAATGAAGTATTAAAATTATGGAAAAAAAGAGTACATCCATTAAAATATAAAAAAGATAATGGAATATTAAGAAAAGCTTTACTTATCAAAATAAATTTAAATTATATAAAAGCATATAAAAACGCAAATTGGGATTGGAAGTGACATTATGTGTGGATTTTGTGGTTTTGTAGATAAAAAAAATAAAAAAGAAAAAAAACAAATAATAAAAAATATGGCAAATCGTATTATTCATAGAGGTCCAGATAGCGAAGGATATTATGTTGATAATGATGTTGCTTTAGGTTTTAGAAGACTCGCTATTATAGATTTAAAAGGTGGAGAACAACCTATTTATAATGAAGATAAAAGTATGTGCATAATTTTTAATGGAGAAATTTATAATTATAAAGAAATTAGAGAAGAATTAAAAAAGTTAGGACATATATTTAAAACAAATTCTGATACAGAAGTAATATTACATGGTTATGAACAATACTCTACTTCTATTTTTGAAAAACTTAGAGGTATGTTTGCAATTGTAATTTATGATATTAAAAATAAAGAACTTATAGGAGCAAGAGACTATTTTGGAATAAAACCATTTTATTATTATCAAACTAAAAATGAATTTATGGTTGCTTCAGAAATAAAATCATTCTTAGAACACCCTAATTTTGATTTAGAAATGAATAATAATGTTTTACAACTTTATTTATCTTATGGAACTAATCATATGGAAGAAACATTTTTTAAAAATACTAAAAAATTAAAACCAGGACACTTTTTTAAATTTAAAGATAATAAAATAGAAATTCATCAATATTTTAAAATTGATTATAATAAAGTAGATAAGCCTTATGAATATTATAAAGACTTAGTTAGAAAGACTCTAGAAGATTCGATTGAATATCACCAAATTAGTGATGTTGAAGTTGGTAGCTATTTAAGTGGTGGTGTTGATTCATCTTATGTAGTTGCAAAAGCTAAACCAAATAAAACATTTACTGTTGGATTTGATGGAAAAGGTTTTTCAGAAATAGATTATGCTAAAGATTTATCTAAAATATTTAAAGTTAAACATTATTCTAAGGTTATTTCTGGAGATGAATTTTTTGATATTTTGCCAACAGTTCAATATCATTGTGATGAACCTAGTGCAAACGTATCTACAGTTCCTTTATATTTTTTAAGTAAGCTTGCAAGAGAGCAAGTAAAAGTTGTTTTATCTGGGGAAGGTGCAGATGAAATGTTTGGAGGATATAATGAATATAATCCATCTCCTAAAGATTTAAGATATTTAAATTTACCTTATCCATTAAGAAGAATAATTAGTACTGTAATAAAACCATTACCATATTTTAAAGGAAAACATACTCTTATTAAATATGGAAAAAAATTAGAAGACAGATATTATAATAAAACAGAAATGTTTTTACCAAATGAAATAAATGATGTATTAAATGAAAAATATCGCATAAATATGACACCATTTGATTTAGTAAGACCTTATCATAATGAAGTTATGGACAAGGATGATGTTTTAAGAAAAATGCATATAGATTTAAACTTTTGGCTACCAAATGACATTTTATTAAAAGCAGATAAAATGAGTATGGCTAATTCTGTTGAGTTAAGAGTACCATTTTTAGATAAAGAAGTATGGAATTTATCAAGACAAATACCTACTAAATATTTTATTAAAGATGGTAATACTAAAGAAATATTTAGAAGTATTGCTAATGAAGAAATACCAGAAGAATGGTCTAAAAGAAAGAAATTAGGTTTTCCTGTTCCATTTGGAAAATGGATTAAAGAAGAAAAATATTATAATAAAGTAAAAGAAACTTTCAATGAAGATTATGCAAATGAATTCTTTAATATTAATTATATAAATAAGTTATTAGATGATCACTATAATGATAAAGAGTCAAATGGTAAAAAAATATATACAATATATACATTCTTAATCTGGTATAAAAGATTTTTTATAGACGAAAAAAGAGCTTAAAGCTCTTTTTATTATTCTGTTATTTCATCTACAAATTGTATTGTAGCTTCCTTATCTGAAGAAGAAATAACATCACTATTTTTGTTTCCTACTGTATTTCCATCCTTAGATGCATAATAAGCGAAACGATATTTATTTCCATAAGTATCTACTGAATGATCATTAAATTTAGTTCTCTTCTTATATGCTTGACCTGGTTCATCTTCAACTAAATAAGTTGCTCTTACTTGAATTTTATATTTTGAAAAATCGTCTTCATTATTATAATTTTGTAATAATAAGAATCCTGCATATTTATTGTCTTCTGTTTCATCTGTACTATATGCATCATTTTGATTAATTATAATATTTGCACTATTTCCATTAGCATTTGATAATCTAACTGCATTACTTGATACTGCAAAATCATTAATCCAAATTTTTACTTTCGCATCAGCGCCTAAAGAATATATATTTATATGATTATGAGATGGTGTACCATTAAAGTCGTTATCAAATATCATTATATCTTTTGCACCTTTGCTAGAATCAGTTGTATGTCCAAATTCTAATGTATTATATATTTTATTAGTGTCAAATTTATTGCCGCCAACTAATAATCGATTTTCGTTTGGATCATCTGGGAATTTAACAGCAGCGAAAGCTGTTTTATCTGAACCATTACTTATTTTATTTCCAACTAATTTTAAATTCTTAGCTTGAGATGCATCTATAATTGTATAATCTCCTCTTTTATCATTATTAGTTCTAGTATTTCCATTACCATCTCCAACAATTTGTAAGTCTTCGATTAATACATTTGCATTATTATTTATAGTAATTGTGCCCTTTATTATTGTATCTTCATTACCACCTAAAGTAAGGTCTTTTGAAATTACTAAATTACCTACTTCTAATGGTACTATGTTTCCTTCTTTTTTATATGAACTTTCAATAACTATTCCACTAGTTTCTTCATCTTGAAGATAACTTTTTATAGTTTCAAGAGCTGAATTATGACTCGCTTCATCAGTTATTTTAACTTCTTTAAAATTTTCCTTTAAAGACTTTGTATAGTGAGCAGTTAAAGTTAAATTATCTTCTGTTACTTTATAAGTACTTTGATATTCTTGACCTTTAGTGTCTGTCCATTTAGTTAATTCATACTTATATAAATTATCAGTATTCATTTTTTCATCAAATAAATCTATAACACCAAGTTCTTCTCCATATTTATATTGCTTTGGATATTTAACATAACTAAATAAGAATGTTACTGTGAATAAATGTGAATGATTTGCATCTAAATAATATTGTTTTTGATTAGTATCTCTATTTTCTACAATAGTCGCATTAATATTTGTTTTTGCTTTAGATTTATAATCATCTTCAACACTAATTAAAGGTTTTCCATATTCTTCACTTTCATAAGTTATATTACTTCCATTTACAGTACCTTTTAAGTTTATTCCAAATATTCCATTTTTTAAATTAATATTATTTATTGTTGCAACTACATCGTCATTAATTTCAAATATACATTCACTTTCTGGTCCTGTAATAGTAAAGTTACCACCTTCATTAGTAGCATCAATAGTTACATTTCTTGAAACAACTGCTTTACTCTTTAAAGTAATTGGTTGTTTTATAACGATTTTTTCTATGTCAGAGTCACTTAATGCTTCATTTAAAGAGCTTTCATCAGTAACTTCTTTAGTAGTTGATTTCCAATTTGCTTTTAATTCTATATCTGCTGTAACAGGATCTTCAAAAGTATAATCTACTCCATCTTTTTGCCATCCTTTAAATACAAATCCTGCTTTTTCTGGATCTGGCTCTGGTTTTGTTGCACGCTCACCTTTTTTAACCTTTTGAGTAGTTTTTTCACTATCATTATCAGGATTAAAAGTTACAGTAAATTCTTGATAAGAATGTTTTTCATCTAAATAATATTGTTTACCTTCGTCATCAGTTGCAACATATTGAGGTTCAATTGTAACTTTAGCTTTGTCTACATCTTCTTTTTCTACTTTTATAACAGGTTTACCATATACTTCATCACTATATGTTAATCCTTCAGTTACTACTAATTCACCTTGTACTTTAATACCAAATGATGTATTACCTGAAACATCAATGTTTTCTGTTGTTAATTTAGCGTTTTCTCCAACAGTTATTGCAGATTCTCCACCTGTTATTTTAAAGTTTTTGAATGTTACTTCAATTTTATCACTAGTTCCATTAACTTTTATTACGTTTCCTGATTCTTTTCCTGTTAATGTAACATTTGAATCTTTACCTTCTATTGTTACTGCTCTATCAACAGTAATTTCACTTTCTACTTGAAAACTTTCTTTTATAATTATTTTAACAATATCTTTATCTTGTAAAGCTTTTTTTAAATTTTCTTCATCACTAACTTCTACTGTTGTTGCTTTCCATTTAGCTTCTACTGTTATATCCTCAGTTACACTTTCTGTAAATTCATACTTAGTATCACCTTTAAACCAACCTTCAAATTTATAACCTTCTTTTTCAGGATCTTCTGGCTTGCTTGCTTGTTCACCTTTTTTTACTGTTTGAGTTTGTTCTGGTTCATCATTATTAGGTTTAATTGTTACAGTGAAAGTTTCATAAGAATGTTCTTGTTCTAAATAAAATTGTTTACCATCATTTTCACTTACTTCATTTTCAGTACCATCAATAGTTACCTTTGCAGAATCTTTATAGCCTGATTCAACTTTTACAGCAGGTGTACCATACGCTTCATTACTATATGTTAATCCATTTGCTGTTAATGTTCCTTGTACTTCAATTCCAAATGATGTATTACCTGAAACATCTATATTTTCAACTGTTAATTTAGCTTGTGGTCCAACAGTTATTGCAGAAGTACCTCCTGTTATTTTAAGGTTTTTAAAAGTTACTTCTATTGAATCATTTCCACTAACTTTTATTACATTTCCTGATCCTGGTCCTGTTAATGTTACATCTTGAGTTTTACCTTCTATTGTTACTGCTCTATCAACTGTAATTTCTTTATTAACACTGAAATTGCTTCCTAAAGTTATCTTTACTATATCTTTATCTTTTAATGCTGCTTCTAATTCTTCTTGACTAGAAACTTCTTTGGTTGTTTCTTTAAATTTTGCAACTAGTTTCATAGCAGTATTAACTTTAGTTTCAAAACTAAATTCATCTTCACCTAAATACCATCCTAAGAATTTATAACCTTCTTTAGCTACTACATTAGGTTTTTCTTCTTCAGGAATTTTTGTATTTTCTTTAACTTCAATACTTTTTGATTCACCCGCAGTTACTTTAGAAGAATCAACTTCAAATGTAACAGTGTAAGTATCTTTAACAAATTCATAATCTATATATTCTATCTTAAAACTTTCGGGTAATTTAGAAGTTCCAGCTACATTTTCTGTATTAATATTCCAACTTATTGTTTCACCGGTTTCTTCATTTCTAGTTCTTTCTAACAAATATATTGCCATTTCACCATAAATAGCATCTGAATCTGTTTTTCCATCATTATTTGTAGGTGTTATACTTCGAGCAGCCAACATAACATCTTGTGTTGTTAATTCATGTTGTGATGTAAAAACATAATTACCTATTATGTAAGCTGATCTAATTCTTTTATTTTCAGTTTCTTTACTTTCTAGTTCAGCACCCAATGAATCCACAGTAAATGTTTTAGCGGATGTAGGTAATACTGAAACAAAGAAAGCTATTAATAACACTATTATTAATTTATTATATTTTTTCATATTTCATTCCTTTCTATTTTACTATAACGCTTGCTTCAACGTGGCTTCCGTCCTTAAAATAAATAGTTGCATTATTTGATGTTTTACTTTCTAAAGCCTTTGCTTCTATAAAGCCGTCTCCATAAAAGTATATACTCATACCATCTATTTTAAATGATTTGTATTCTACTGCACCATTATTCATAGTAACACTAACTTCATATTGTGCAACAGCACCTGTTCCAGCTTGTTTAATTGGAGTCAAAGTTATAACATATTTATCTACTTTTTTAGTTGTTGAAGAAGTAGTTGTTTTTGTAGTTGAAGTAGTTGTAGTTTTAGTAGTAGTGGTTGTAGTTGTTCCTTTTGTTGTTGTCTTAGTTGTTGTTTTAGTTGTTGTAGGATTTTTCTTAGTTGTTGTTGTTTTAGCGACTACTTTAATTTTTAATGTAGCTGTTTTATTTCCGTCTTCAGTTTTAACAGTTATTGTTACTGTACCTTCTTTTAATCCTTTTACTACTCCATTACTATCTACTGTTGCAATATTGTTATTGCTGCTTGTCCAAGTAACATTTTTATTAGTTGCATCACTTGGATTAATAACTGCACTTAAAGTTATTTTATTTCCTACAGTTACTTTGCTTTGTCCTTTTATACTAACGCTAGAAACTTTTATTTCATTTTTAGTAACTTTAATAGTTACTGTTCTAGTTTCTCCATCTTTATTTTTAACTGTAACAATTGCAGTACCTTCTTTTAGAGCTTTTACTTTACCAGAATTATCAACTGATGCTATACTTGAATCACTAGAAGTATATTCATAAACTGAAGAAACTTCTGATTTAACTTTTATTGTTTCTTCACTTCCTATAACTAAACTTAATGTATCAGTTTCTAGTTCAAAACCTTCAGTTAATTCTTCCCATCTTGCTTCTAAAGTAATATCTTTGTTTACTTTTGTATTAAAATCAAATAATTCATTTTCATAATACCATCCAACAAACTTATACCCATCTCTTACAGGATCTTCTGGTTTTACTATCGTACCATCTTTATTTATTTCTAAAGAAGATAATTGATTTCCACCATTTGTATTAAATGATATTTCATATTTTTTGTTCAACTTCATTATAATGATCATTATAATTAGAATAATTAATATCACTGATATTAACGCAATCATAATTTTTTTTGTTTTATCATTGTTCTTTTTATTCATAAAAATCTCCTTTCAAATAATTTTTTGTAAGTTTTTACACCTCTTTTCTATTTTTTTTATCTAAATTAGAGTAAAAAAACAAATTATTTCTTTTAGCCTATTTTGTTCCTATACTACTCTATTAAAATGATATCATATTTATAACTTTATCTCAATCATAATTTTGTTATTTATTATTATAATTTTATTAGGTGATAAATTTATGAACTATAAATCTTTTAATCCATATCCAGATATAAATGTAGAAAAGAAAAATTTTTTTTATGCAAAATTATTATTAGAAGATTATACAGGTATTACTAGTGAGTTATCTTCTATTACGCAATATATTTATCAAAATTTTAATTTATTTAAAATTAATCCATATATATCTAAAGCTCTTGAAGAAATAGCGATTGTTGAAATGAAACATTTAGCATTATTAGGAAAAACTATAAAACTTTTAGGAATTAATCCAAAGTATAAAACAATAACTAATAAAGGTAATGTATTTTGGAATTCAAGTTTTATTAATTATTCTATTAATATAAAACAGCTACTTATAGATAATATTAATATAGAAAAAAGAGCAATAAATAATTATAAATTACATATTGCTATGATTGATGATAAATATATTAAAAATTTATTAAAAAGAATTATAGAAGATGAAGAAGTACATATAGAATGTTTTAACTCTTTATTAAAAAATTTAAAATAAAAAAAGCTTTTTAGCTTTCAAATTGATATAAGTATTTTTTATCTTTTCCTGTATCAAATGTACCTGTTTTTAAATATATAAGATTATTATTTCCAATATCGATTAAAGTAAAAATTAATTCTTTATTTTTATCATAAGCTTCAAAATAGATTTGTGCTGAATTACCATGTTCCATATTAACTTTTTTCAATTTAATATTTCTATAAATATTTTTAAATTCATCAACAGGATATTCATTTTCTCCATTAATTTGTATATAATCTATATCATCTAAATTAATATTTAAAATTTCTTCTATAGTTTGTGTTTTTGGCGTTCTATTAAAAAATAATGCCACAGCGATAATAGATACAATGAAAACAACTATTAACATGCAGCCAAACATTTTCTTACTCACAATGATTACCTCCATATTCTTTTCTTTATTATAACATGTAGAATATTATATAGTAAAGTTCTTTTATTTCTATTATTTGCAAATGTTATTAAATCCAATTTTCTATTTTATCTCGTGCAGTAGCGCAATCAGTCCCTTTTATAGCGATGCTATCATTTAATATATTTGCACCTATACATATTTTTTTAATATCTTCTACAACTCTTGCTAATCCTGAACCTTCATGAGTTGTTACAATTCTTATGATTTTACCTGTAAAATCTAAGTCTTTTATTGCCGTTCCTATTTCTGGTGCATAACTTCCCCAATATATTGGTGTCATAATATAAATAACTTCATATTGAGATATATCATTTATTTTATTTTTGATAGGAGCATTTCCTACTCTTTGTTTTGCTTCTTCAATGCATTTACTATATTCTTTACTATATGGTATTAATGGTTCAACTTTAAATAAATCAGCACCAATAAAATCCCTTACATATTCAGCTATATATTCTGTATTTCCTTTATCGACATAACCTACACTATAATTTTCATCTGCTCTTGAAAAATAAATAACTAAACTTTTTTTATTTTTTAATTCACTCATTTTTTCTCCTTCTTTCTTAAATTTATTCAAGTTCAAAAGCCCCTGTATAAAGCTCATAATATTTTCCTTTTTCTTTTATCAAATCTTCATGATTTCCTCGTTCAATTATTTTTCCATTTTCTAATACTATAATTGCTTTTGCATTACGAATGGTAGATAATCGGTGTGCAATGACAAATACTGTTCGTCCTTCCATTAATTTATCCATTCCATCTTGAACGTCTTTTTCTGTACGAGTATCGATACTAGACGTTGCTTCATCTAAAATCATAACAGGAGGATTACTTACTGCACATCTTGCTATAGCTAGCAATTGACGTTGTCCTTGAGATAAATTATCTCCATTATCTGTAATAATTGTATTATAACCATTTGGTAATTTTTCTATAAATTTATCTGCATTTGCAAGTTTTGCCGCTTCAATACAATCTTCATCACTAGCAGTCTCACTTCCATATCGTAAGTTTTCCATAATTGTTCCGGTAAATAAATTAACATCTTGCAAAACCATACCTAGTGATTTTCTTAAATCATTTTTATTTATATCTTTAATATTAATACCATCATAAAGAATAGTACCTTCTTCAATATCATAGAAACGATTAATTAAATTAGCTATAGTTGTTTTACCTGCTCCTGTAGCTCCAACAAAAGCAATTTTTTGACCTGGTTTTGCATATAAACTAATATTATCTAATACTTTTTTTCCTTTTATATAAGAAAAATCTACTAAATCAAATCGTATATCTCCTTTTAATTGAATTAATTCTTTACTTTTTGGATTTTTCCAAGCCCATATACCTGTATAAGTATCTGATTCTATTAAAGTTCCATCTTCTTTACGTAATGCATTTACTAAAGTAATTTTTCCTTCATTTTCTTCACTTTTTTCATCAATTAATTCAAAAATTCTATTTGCACCTGCTAATGCTAAAGCAATTGAATTATATTGTTGTGATAATTGATTAATATGCATTGTAAATCCTCTTGTTAATAGTAAGAAAGACGCAATTGCTCCTACAGATAATGTTGTTGTTTTAATAGCAAGAAATCCACCAAAAATGGCAATCGCCACATATACTAAATACCCAATATTACCCATAATTGGCATAATGATATTAGCATATATATTAGCATTTTTTGTATTTTCATATAATTCATCATTTAATTTATCAAAATTCTTTTTTGATTCTTCTTCATGAGTAAACACTTGGATTACTTTTTGACCGTCTATCATTTCTTCTATATAAGCATTTACTTTAGCTACTGTCTTTTGTCTTGCAATAAAATAAGTAGCTGATTTTTTACCAATATATCTTGCTATAATTAGCATAATACTAACACCAAAAACTATCATCATAGTTAAATATACATTTAATGTTAACATAGATATAAAAGATGCTAAAATTAATACTCCATTAGATACACAGTTTGGAATACTTTGAGAAATCATTTCTCTTAAAGCATCTGTATCATTAATATAATAACTCATAATATCACCATGATTATTATCATCAAAATAACGAATTGGTAGTGTTTCCATGTGTTCAAACATATCATCACGAATTTGTTTTAGTACACCTTGACTAACATTTACTGTTAATCTTGAATATAACCATGTTGTAAAAACACCAATCGCATAAATTAATGCCATAAATCCAATTGCTTTAAATAAAGAAGTATATATAGGATTTACTACACCAATTAATGGTGTAATATATTCATCAATTAACTTTTGTAAAAATAGCTGTCCATATACATGACAAATTGAACTAACAATAATCGCTATAATAATAATTGCTAATTGTTTTTTAAATCTCGAAGTAATATATTTTAATAAACGTAAAAGAGTATGTTTTTTACCTTTTTTACTCATAAGAATCACTTCCTTTTACTTGAGAATAATAAACTTCTTGATATATTTTGTTATTATGTAATAAGTTTTTTGGAGTATCAAAATCAGAAATTTTTCCATTATCTAAAACAATAACACGATCACAATCTTCTACACTAGAAATTCTTTGAGCAATAATTATTTTAGTTACATCTGGAATATATTCACGAAATGACTTACGAATCATTGCATCTGTTTTTGTATCTACTGCACTTGTTGAATCATCTAAAATAATAATTTTTGGTGATTTTAGTAATGCTCTTGCAATACATAATCTTTGCTTTTGACCTCCACTAACATTGGTTCCACCTTGATCAATATAAGTATCATACCCATCTTTTAATTTTGAAATAAATTCATTACAGCAAGAAATTTCGCATACTTGTTTTATTTCTTCTAATGTTGCATCCTTTTTTCCCCATTGCAAGTTTTCTTTTATCGTTCCACTAAATAATACGTTTTTTTGAAGAACAACTGCAACTGAATTACGAAGTACATTAATATCATAATCTCTTACATCTTTACCAGCAACCTTTATACTTCCTTTAGTTACATCATAAAGTCTAGGTATTAAATTAACTAATGTACTTTTGCTAGATCCAATTCCACCAATGATACCAATCATTTCGCCAGATTTAATAGTTAAATTAATATCTTTTAATACCGGTTTACCTTTTACATATGAAAATGTCATATGATCAAACTCTATTTCACCATTTTCTACTTCTTTAATAGGATTTTTTATATTTTGAATAGTTGGATTTTCTTCTAATACTTCTATGATACGTTCCATAGATGGTATTGAAATAATACATGTTACATAAACCATAGATAACATCATTAAACTATTTAAAATTTGTGCTGCATAAGTAATAACGCCGGTTAATTCTCCGGTACTAAGTGCTCCCTGTATAACAAATCTAGATCCTAGATAAGAAATAAGAATAATAGATGAATAAATACATAAACGCATAATAGGAGTATTTAATGCTACTAATTTTTCTGCTTTCATAAAATTTTGATAAATTTTATTAGAAATTTTTTTAAATTTTGATATTTCTGTATCTTCTTGTACATAAGATTTTACAACACGAATTCCTCTTACATTTTCTTGTACTCTATTATTTAAATCATCATATGTATGAAAAACACTTTCAAATAATGGATGAGCTTTACTTGCAATATAAAATAATAAAAATCCTAAAATAGGTGCAACTATTAAAAAAATAAAAGCTAATTTTGCGTGTATTGTAAATACCATAAATAAAGAAAATAAAAACATCATAGGAGCACGGATAGCAATTCTAATTAACATTTGATAAGTCATTTGTACATTATTTACATCCGTAGTAAGACGAGTAACTAAACTAGAAGAAGAAAATTTTTCTATGTTTTCAAAAGAATAATCTTGTATTTTATAATACATATCATGTCTTAAATTTTTAGCAAAACCTGAAGATGAAATAGCAGCAAATTTTCCAGAAAGCCACCCAAATATTAAAGAAAGAAGTGCTACTAAAACTAAAATTCCTCCAATTAGCAATACATAATTAAGATTTTTTTGATTAATTCCAACATCAATAATTTTGGCCATTATAACAGGAATTAAAACATCTAATATAACTTCTAACGAAATAAAAACAATTGTTAAAATACTTCCTAATTTATATTCACGTACAGATTTTAATATCTTTTTTATCATAATAGACTCCCTTATTAATTAAACAAATCTCTTTATAATTTTAATTATAATTCTTTTAAACTATTTATCTATTTTACTTATTAGTCATACTATTTCTCTTTATAAAATTCTTCCCATATTTTATTATTTATAGACACCTTAGGAGTTAAGTTAAGTTTATTAGAAAAAGCTTTTATTGCTTTAAAAACTTTTTTAGTAAAATAATAGTTGTTTAATTCTTCTAAATTTATTTTTTCATCACATATAAAATTTATATAAAAATTATTATTTGTTATTTCAAATTGAATATCATTTATATATTGATATTGTCTATTTCCTTCTACTTCTCTACCTAATTTACCAATTCTAGATTTTTTTATATCTATCTTATCAGCTAATATAATGACAAGTTGAATTATGTTATCAGTAATAAATCCTTCACTATGATTTTTAATTGCATCTAATACCAATTTTTCATTCTTTAATGGAATATTCTTTTCTTTTAAATATTTTTTAGCAAACTCATAGCTTCTATATGCATGATTTTCTTTTCCATCTATGCAACCTGTATCATGTAGAATAGCGGCTATTTTAGCTTCATAAATAAAATCTTCATCATATTTTAATGCCCTTAATATTTCTTCACAATAACTAGCAACATTGTTAACATGATTATAATCGTGATATGCAAAACCACCCTCGGCTTCTTCATATTCATTTATTTTTCTATATATTTCTATTATTTCTTTATCACTACATATTTTATTAAAATAATCCACCATAAATATCATCTCCTACCTTATATTACTATTTAACTCATTAAATATTATAGCAAAAAAAAGCAAAATTCATAAAGCTACTCATATAAATTATAATTTTTTGCTGTTTTTTCTTTTAATTATTGACCTCTATATCTCCACAGTCATTTTCTATTTTTAAAGTAATATCAGATTTATTATAATTATTCTTAATTTTTACTTTTCCTAAATCTGTTTTGGCATCAATAAATATTTCATTTGTATTCCCTATTTCTATATCGCCAAAGGCATCTTTAATATAAGAATCTTTATTTAAATTAATATTATTAAGTTCTATATCTCCACAATCATTTTCAAGATTAAGATAATTTGTAACTGATTTAATTTTTATATCTCCATAACTATTTTTTACTATTGCATCATTAGTTTTAGAAATTATAACATCCCCACAATCTTCATTTATAGTTGTTACATTAGCATTATGTATTTCTATATCTCCATAATTATTATCCACTCTAATTATATTACCACCAAGTATTAAAACATCTCCACAATCTTCTTCAACATCAATATTAGCATTTAAAATCTCATCAATAGAAATATCACCATAATCGTTTTTAATATTAATCTTACCATCATATTCTTTTGGTAAATATATTTCTATCTTAGTTGATTTTTGATTAAAACAAAAACCAAAACAATTTTTTTCATTTATTTTAATGTTTAAAGTATCAAGGTTAGTTTCAACATTAGTATAATCTCTTTCTCCATAGATTACAGTTTTAATATTTTCAGAATCGCCTATTTTTATAAAAATTTCACTTATAGAAGCATCTATTTTAATATTATTAAATTTTTCTTCATAAGTTTTATCTAATATCAATTCTTTACTACTTTGAATTCCAATTCTAAAACCTTTAAATTTAAAATCATTTTGTAAAAGACCAACAAAAAATATTGATAAGATTATCATAATAATAGATAATAAAATAATTAAAGTTATAATCAATTTTTTATTTTTCATCTTTATAACTCCTTAACATAAATATTAATTTTAATATTTCTTCAAATAAGCCAAATATTATCCATATTATCCATGTTAAATGCCAAGCCATAGTTTTCAAACTAATAATTAAGTATATAATAGTAACTATTATTGCTACTACATTTGAAATTTGATTTCTTAATTTATCTGTTTCTGTTTCTTTTAAAGTTTTTATTTTTTTATATTTAATACATACATAAATTATTATACCTGTAGAAATTCCACAAATAAGTAAAAATACAGCTGATGCAACTATTGGATTCATATTGATAACAGGAATTGAAATCATTGTCCATACAATCCCCAAAAAATATAAAACAACACTAATAGCGATTCCTTTTGCTTTTTTGCTAGTTTTTAATTTTTCTTCTTCTAATAAATTTTCATTATTTTTAGAAGTTTTATTTTCTTTTAATTCAATAAAAAGCTCATTAGGAGTAATATCATATAATTTGCATAAAGGAACAACTTTATCAAAATCAGGTATACTTTGATCTGTTTCCCATTTTGAAATTGTTTGTCTTGTAACATTTAATTTTTCTGCAACTTCTTCTTGAGATAATTTTTTATCTCTCCTTAGTTTAAATAATCTTTCACCCAAACTATTCACTTTTATCACCTCACGCCAAAATTATACATTTCATTTTAGTTGCAATCTACCTGTTTGAGTTGGAAATTTGTCAACTGAAATTAACATTTTAATTTGAATCTTGAAAAAAGCTAATTATTACTATTTATAAATTGTTTTTAACTTATTCTATAATGTCCTACTATGTCATTTCTTAATTCTAATATATCTTCTTCATAATATTTTTGATAAGGATTAGCATGATGAATCACAAAGGGTACTCCATTTTTATTTCTTTTATCTGAAATTATTCCTATATGTTTTTTAAATATAACTATATCTCCACCTTGCCATTCTTTTATTTTTGAAATGTCAGTTGTTAATATTATTGCATTATTATCAAAATAAGTTTTTAAATTATTTACTCTTCTAAAATCAATATTCTTATCTACTACTTCAATATTATATTTATCACGATTATTTTTTACATCTTCATTTACTAAAGTCATTAAATCATAACCGGCATCTTTTAAACCAAATGCAACAACATCAGTACATACACCAAATTCATCATTTGGATAACCACTAGCATAATATTTACTTTTATATTTCGGTTTAGTTTTTATGTAATTTCTTACATTATTTAAAATATCAGTTTGATCATCGATACCATCTTCATCTTTATCTATTGCACTAATATATGTTTCTATTCCAAAATCAGTATTACTATATTTTTTATGAGGGATATAATTAAATAAATATAAAATATAAATAGTTAATAAAATAACCAAAATTAATATAATAGATAAAATTATTAGTACTTTCTTTTTCATAAATAATTCTCCAATAATTTATAATTTGTAAAAAATAAATAATTACTACTGTTTCACTAAATATTATATCAGAAAAAGGTAAATTTCATAGAGTTACTAATAGAAATTGTAATTTATTATTTAATAAAACACTATTTGTTATAGACCTTAAACTTGAAGAAATAAAAATAATATGATAATTTATAAGTATCAAAAAACAAAAAGGAAGATTATTTATGACAAATTGTGAAAAGGAAATAATTGCTTACTTTAAAAAACACTACATAATAATATTTGCTATTGTAATTACAATACTTGCTTTTTTAATAAGATTTTATTTCTTAAAGCATGTATCATATGATTTTAGTGACTTTATCGAAAGGTGGTATCAGTATATAAAATCACATGGACATATTAAAGCTTTATCCACTTATTACGGAGATTATAATGCTTCGTATCTAACTATTATGGCTATACTTTCCTATTTGCCTTTTAATCCACTATATACTATTAAAGGGGTATCAATAATATTTGATTTTATATTAGCTTTATCTTGTGGGTACTTAGTCTATGGTTTAACAAAAGGTAAAAATAAAAAAATAGCTGGCTTAGCAACTTATTCAATAATTTTATTCTTACCTCAAGTAATAGAAAATAGTGCAATGTGGGCTCAATGTGATTCTATTTATAGCAGTTTTGTTATTTTATCATTAATATTCCTTTTAAAAGAAAAATATCCATTATCGTTTATATTATTAGGATGTGCCTTTGCTTTTAAATTACAAACTATATTTATATTACCATTATATTTAATTCTCTATGTAAGTAAGAGTAAGTTTTCAATACTGAATTTTTTATTAATTCCTATTACCAATATAGTATTATGTTTACCCGCTATTATTTTTGGCGGTATGAAACTTAGTAGATGCTTTTTAGTATTTGGGATACAGATTTTTGAATATTCAAATAATTTAGTATTAAACTATCCTAATATTTATCAACTTATTATAAATAATGTTGAATCATTTAGACCAGCAGGAATTTTATTTACAATAACTTTGTGTTTTGCTTTATTAATTTATGTTATACATAAAAAAGTAAAATGGAATAATGAAAAGATATTAACACTAGGATTATTAATAATTACATTATTAACATATTTCCTTCCAGGAATGCATGAAAGATATATGTATGTAGGTGAAATATTATCAGTAGTTTACTTCTTGTTATATAAAAAGAACTTACCTTTAGTAATAGCTATAAACCTTAACGCTTTTATAACATACTCATTATTCTTAAATAATGTAAATATTACTGTATTACAAATACAGTCAATTATTTATGGAATTATAATTTTATATTTCGCAAAATATACAATAAAATTTTTAGCCGATGAAACTATAACTAAAAAGAATTTGTTAATATAAAGCTGTTAAAAAGTTTTAAGTTAAAGACAAAGATAACAATCGATGTTATTTTTTTAATTTATATTTTTTTCTTAACAAAAAAGACTTCATTATTTTGAAATGAAATCTTTTTATTTTTCATCAGTACTTGCCTTATTTTATGGACTATTTACCACAACATTGTTTATATTTTTTGCCACTTCCACAAGGACATGGATCATTACGTCCTACTTTTTTAGAATTTCTTTTTGGTTCTTGTTTTAAAGCTTCTTTATTATCGTTTGTATGAACTGTTTGCTTAGTCTTATTATTTATATTTTGAGTAATTTGCATGTGTAATAAGAAGTTTGCTATTTGTTCATCTATTGCATCTTCCATAGCTTCAAAAATTTGGAACCCTTCTAATGCATAGGCTTGTAATGGATTTGTTTGAGCATATCCTCTTAAATTAATACCATCTCTTAATTGATCCATTGAACTTATATGTTTTACCCAAGCTTGATCAATTACTCTTAATGAAATATGTCTTTCAAAATCATTAATAATTTGAATAGGAATATCTTTTATCTTTTCATCCAATTCACTAATTATTATATCTGCTATTTTATCAGAAACTTCTTCCTCTGTTTTAGATTTAATTTCTTCTACTGTAATATTATGATTACGTAACATATTAGCATTTACATGATCAACTATTTGTTCATAATCTTTATCTGTCAAATATCCTTCTGGTGCAACATGATCATTCACTAATCTATCTATAAAGTCTCTTATTATTTCTTGAGATATCTTATGAACATCTTCAGAATCAATTAAATCATTTCTTCTTTCATAAATAATTTTTCTTTGTTCACTAACTATATTATCGTAATCCAATAAATTCTTACGCATATCATAGTTGTTTCCTTCTACTTTCTTTTGAGCATTTTCTATTTGTTTTGATAAGAATTTATTAGTAATATCTTGATCTTCTGGATAACCCATCTTTTGAATAATATCTCTTACCTTTTCAGCACCGAATCTTCTCATTAATTCATCTTCAAAAGATATAAAGAATTGTGAATAACCAGGATCTCCTTGTCTACCAGAACGTCCTCTTAACTGATTATCTATACGACGAGATTCATGTCTTTCAGTACCTATTACACATAATCCACCTAATTCTTTTACTCCTTCACCAAGCTTTATATCTGTTCCACGACCAGCCATATTAGTTGCTATTGTAATAGCACCTTTAGTACCAGCTTTCGCGATTATTTCGGCTTCTCTAGCATGATTTTTTGCATTTAAAACTTCATGTGGTAACTTTTCTTTTTTTAATAAACCACTTAAATATTCATTTGCTTCTACTGATATTGTTCCAACTAGTATAGGTTGTCCTGTACTGTGAACTTCTTTTATAAAATCAACTATAGCTTTATATTTTCCTTTTTGAGTAGAATACATTTTATCTATCATATCAACTCTTATACAAGGCTTATTAGTTGGTATTTCTATAACATACATATTGTATATATCTCTAAATTCTTCTTCTTCAGTTTTAGCAGTACCTGTCATACCAGCAATCTTTTTATACATTCTAAATAAATTTTGGAAAGTAATAGTTGCTAAAGTTTGAGTTTCTTCATTAATTTTTACTCCTTCTTTAGCTTCTATAGCTTGATGTAATCCATCACTAAATTGTCTTCCATGCATTAATCTTCCTGTAAATTGATCTACTATAACAATTTCACCATCAGCAACTACATAATCCACATCATTTTTCATTCCATAATTAGCTTTTAAAGCTTGATTTATATGATGAACTAAAGCAGCATTATCTACATCATATAAGTTTGATAATTTAAAGTGTTTCTCTAATTTTTGAGATCCTTCTTCAGTTAATAAAACTGATTTAGTCTTTTCATCAATAGTATAATCTTCTTCATTATTTAATTTCTTTACTGCTTTATCAGCTTCTTTATAAAGATTTGCAGCATTAAATTTTCCACCTGAAATAATTAATGGAGTTCTTGCTTCATCTATTAATATTGAATCGACTTCATCTATGATAACAAAGTTCAAAGGTCTTAAACATCTATCTTCTTTTCTTTGTACCATATTATCTCTTAAATAGTCAAATCCAACTTCATTATTTGTAGTATATGTTATATCACAATTATATACTTTTTGTTTTTCTTGAGGACTTAATTCTCTTAAATTAACCCCAACTGAAATACCTAAAAATTCAAATATAGGTCCCATCCATTCTGCATTACGTGCTGTTAAATATTCGTTTACTGTTACTACATGTACACCTTCTCCAGCTAATGCATTTAAATATGCTGGTAATACAGTTGTTAATGTTTTTCCTTCACCTGTTTTCATTTCGGCTATATTACCAAAATGTATAGCAAGCCCACCTAAAAGTTGAACATAAAATGGTTTTTCACCTATTTTTCTATATGCAGCTTCTCTTGCAGTTGCAAACGCAGGAACAATAATATCATCTAATGTTTTTCCATCTTTTAATTCCTGTTTTAATTTATCTGTCATACCAGCTAATTCTTTATCTGACATTTTAGAATATTCTTCATCTAACGCATCAATTTCATCAGCTATTTTTCTAAATCTTTTTAATTCTTTATATTCTGTATCAACTAATCTTTTAATTAATCCCATATTAATTCCTCCATTAAATTATATTGTATCATAAAAATAAGAGTTTTACACTCTTATTTTGAATTAATTATACCATATTTTCCATCTTTTCTCTTATAAATAACAGAAAAGCAATCTTCATTAACATTTTTGAACATAAAGAAGTCATGATTTAATAGTTCAAGCTGTAAAATTGCCTCTTCTTCATCCATTGGTTTTAAGTCAATAGACTTTCTTTTTACTATTAATTCTTCTTCCTCATCTTCTTCATCGGTAAAACTAGCTAAGAAATCAAAATTAAAATCTATATTATCATCTTTTTTATATCTTTCATTTAATTTTGTTTTATTTTTTCTTATTTGTCTTTCTAATTTATCGGATACTAAATCTATAGCAGCATATAAATCCTTGTTTTCTTCCTCAGCTCTTAAAGTGTATCTTTTAGTAGGAATAGTTACTTCTATAATTTCTTTATTATTTCTAACTCTAATTACTACACTTGCTTCAATTGAATCACTATCAAAATATTTATCTAATCTAGTAATTTTCTCTTCTATATAACTTCTAATAGCATCAGTAACAACCAACTTATCTCCCCTAATATTTAATTTCAAATCGAATCATCTCCTCAAGTTCATTATAACATAAATTAAAAAAACTACAATATAGTAGTTAATTCAACTTCTGTCACGTCAATAGCTTGTAATCCTTTGCCTGTTTCAATTAATTTGAAATCTACAATTTCTCCTTCTTTTAATGTCTTGTAGCCGTCTTTTCTAATAGCAGAATAATGTACAAAAATATCTTCTAAATCATTATATTCTATAAATCCATAACCTTTCTCATTGTTAAACCACTTAACTTTTCCTCTCATAACTAAATCAATCCTCTTCTCTATTAATAATTATATTAAATTTTTTTGTGCACAGCATGATACTAATCTTTTTTTGTCGACAATTACTAATTTTCTCCTACAGTGACTATCACATTATATCAAAAAAACAATTATGAATATATATCTGTGCTTATAGTACGTATTTTATGTCTAAAAAAATATTTTTTATTACTTATTATAGATTTTTTTACTTTTTAAACATTATATTGTTTATTTGAAACAAAAAATTTATTTTTATCAAATAATTGCGTTATCCTTCCTTATGTAAGGAGATGTCATGAAAGAAAAAGTAATATCTTATTTAATGACACAAATAAAAAAGAAGAACTTATATGATGAGATAAAAATAGAACAAATCCAATATGGATTAGAAGGATTATATTCTATTATTACTAAATCAATAATAATAATTTTATTAGCATTTTTATTAAAAATTTTTGATAAATTGATGCTATTTTGCTTATTTTATATTCCGCTTAGAAGTTTAGGTTTTGGAACCCATGCCAAATCTAATTTAAAATGTTGGATATTAAGTATTACTTTTTTATTAGGATTGCCTTACTTATTTAGTTTTCTCAAATTAAAAACAATAGCAAAAGTTATAATTTGGTCTATCTGCTTTATAAATTATTTTATATTTTGTCCTGCAGATACTGAAAATAGACCAATGATAAATAAAAAGAGAAAACACAAATTTAAATTAGCTATTTTAATTGTAAGTCTTTTATATTTATTCTTAGTTTTAAAATACAATTTAGTAGCAAACTCAATATTATCTGCAATGATATTAGAGTCAATTTTAGTTAATCCTATTGGTTATATACTAATGGGACAAAAAGTAAGATTTCATTTAAATTTAAATAATTTAAAAGGAAATAGAATGGAGGGAAACGAATGTTAGCATTACTAGCAAAAATTGGATCATTAGTTGGTACTTCTACTTGCAGTTTATGGTGGTATTTTGATGAACCAAAATGTCCAAAATCATTAATCAAATAGTTTTGATTAAGCGAGGGTCTAGATATTTTATCTAGGCTTTTTTATTTTGATTATATGTTACATTTGTAACAAACAAATCATTTATAATATTAAAATTTACTTTTATATTACTATTATTCAACTTCTTTATATAATTTAATCCTAAACCTGATTTATAAACTTTAGTACTATAATTTTTCTTACCAATTTTATTAACATCAATTCTATTTTTAAATTTATTTAAAATTTTTATATATACCTGATTTTTAGATTCAATAATATTTATCTCTATTACTTTCACTTTTGATAAACTACTTGCTTCAATAGCATTATCTATTAATAATCCAACAATACTACATAAATCCATGTAATCATTATCATTAGTAGAAACTTCTTTTTTTGTATTTAAAATAATTTTTACTTTTTTTCTTAGTGCTTCATTTATTTTTAAATAAATTACTCCTTGTAATCCTTCTGGTATTTCATCAATTCGATTTATCCATTCATATTCTTTATTATACTTAATAATTAATTTGTTAATCTGAGCTTGATAATCATTTGGAATACTAGTTTTTAAAGCATACAAATCATTTTTTAAGTTATGTTTTAGCTCTCTACATTCTTCAATAGTATCTGCATAAGCTTTATAGGAGTCTGTTAAAGTTTTATTTTTCGTTAAAAGAACTTTATTATTATATTTATCGTTAATTATTATTTTTAAACAAAACATTATAAAAAGTAAAGTAACTATAGCAGTCAATATCAAAGGTATATTACCCAAATCTACACCTATAAAATAACATACAATTATCATTAAAAATATTATAAAAAGACAAAAAATATAAAAATTAAAAAAGTCAAGGATGCCATTTTTGATTTTTTCTGCTAATTTAATTATTTTAGGATTAAAAATTAATAATAAAATTAGCGAAGTAAATAAAGAAAAGGCAACTTTAAACAAAATGTTATTATTTAAAGCTTCAATATTAGCAAAAGATACTAAGGCTAATGTTGAAACTATTTCTATTATTAAACAGGTTATAGTAATTATAAAAACATTAATTAAGGTTTCTTTTACACTCATTTCAAATATTTTCTTTTCCATAATAAATGTTATAATTATAGAACATATAACTTTTAACAAAGGAAAATTATAGAAATTATTAAAATACATTAGCAAACAAATAACACATATAAAAAATAAATTAGATTTTGTAAGATAGAAAGATTTGTTATTTAACTGAGAATATGCGACAATTAAGCACATTGAATTTATAAAAAGTGTTATATAAAATATAAAAAATATTACTGCATTCATATCTAATCCTCTTTAAAATTTTTAGAAAGCATATTTACTCTCTCACCTGTATCAGTAATAAAATATCCTTCGGCATAATTTTTCTCTGGTATTCTATCGTCATTTATAATACAACTTCTATGACATTGTCTAAATCTTTTATCTAATCTTTTTAACATCTCATTAATAGATAAACTTACTGCAAATTCATTATTGGTTGTTTTTATTATTAATTTTCTATCTACAGTATCTCTATAAATATATTGAATATCTTTTAAATATAATTGTAAGCTAATTTTACTATTCTGATACAAGAATTTTTCCTTATCATTTTTCTTTGTTATTATTCGTTTTAAATCTCTTTTTAATCTAGCTTCTAGATCATTAAATTTTTCTATAAAATCGAAAGTTTTATAAATTTCTTTATGTACTGTTTCGAACATTCTATCATGATTAGTAACAACAATAATTTCACTATCCCAATCATCTTTTCTAACTTCTCTTAAAATATCCATACCATTTATTTTTCCATCTATCTCTAAATCCATAACAAAAATTTTAGGTTCACTATTATCTTCTATTAATTTTTTCAATTCAGAATTATATTTTGTATATGAATAAATTTTATACTCTTGATTAGTTTCAAATAATAAACCATTAATAATATCTTCATAAGTTTTTATCCATTGTTCTTCGTCATCAACAACAATAAATTTTATCATAACATCAATCCTTTTTATTAAATTTACAAATAAAAAATGTGGAAAAGTATTAACTATTCCACACCGATTAAATCAAATCGTTTTTTAAGTCTTTCTTTACCTAATAACTTAATAATTTCATATAAATCAGGGGTTATAGATTTTGTAGTTAAAGCTACACGTATTACTGTTGTAATATCCGTTATATTTCCTTTGAAATTATCTGGATTTTCCTTATAGTCCTTCATATTGTTTGCGTATCCTAGTTCATCACACATGCTTTTCATTTTGTCGAACCATAATTCTTTATCGTCTGTATCGCTATAATACTTATCTAAATATAGTTCTAAAATACTTTTTATTTCATTTAAATTATTAATTTTTTGAAATTGGTAGTCCCTTTTTATTTCATTAAATATTTCATCATACATATACCATATATGATTTTTTATATCACTATAAGATGCATAATCCTTTCGAGGCTTTTTTTGTTCTCGTTCAATATTTAAAATATTAATTGTATAATCTTTATATTGCTTTATTAAATTATTAAATTCTTTATCATATTCTTCTGTATATTTTACTAAATTATCATATACTTCAACGGCTTTTAATCTACTAATATAATTTTTAGAAATATTTAATAATTTTTCAACATCAAATAAAGTTCCACTTTCGCTCATTTTTTTAAAGTCAAACTTAAATTGATTTATTGGTGTATTTATATTACAGTCTAACCATGCCTCAAAATTAGAATTTGCGATAGTTAATAAATATAATTTAACAGCATCGATTGGTATTCCTTTTTCATGATAATAACTTACTGCAGCTTCTGGATCTTTACGCTTACTAAGCTTTCTCTTTCCACCATTTTCATCTATTTTCATTACTACACCTAAATGTCCATATTTAGGTTCTTTAAATTTTAATATACTAAATAATTGTGAATGAATTGGATAAGATGATATCCATTCTTCTCCTCTTAATACATGAGTAGTTCTCATTAAATGATCATCAATTACATGAGCAAAGTGATATAAAGGAAGTCCGTCACTCTTTATTAAAACAACATCAATATCATTTTCTGGCATTTCAATTTTTCCACGAACTAAATCATTTAATATGACTTTTCTTTCAAAATTGCCAGGAGATTTAAGTCTTAAAATAAATTTCTCCCCATTTTTAATTTTTTCACATCGTTCTTCGTTTGTTAAATTTCGACATTTTGCCCAATTTCCATAATATCCAATTCTTGTTTTTTTATGTTCTTGTTTTTCTCTCATCATATCTAATTCTTGAGCGGTACAAAAACAAGGATATGCAAGACCTTCTTCTATTAATTTTTTTGCAAATGATTCATATATTTCTTTTCTATCACTTTGTATATAGGGGCCGTAGTTTCCAATGGATTCAGTTTCTGATAAGGCACCTTCATCGATTTTTATTTCAAAATCATTCAAATCTTTTATTATACCTGTAATACCATTTTCTACACTTCTTTTTCCGTCAGTATCTTCTATTCTTAAAAAAAATACACCATCAGAATTTGTTGCTACAAATTGAGACACAAAGGCAGTACATAGACTTCCCATATGTACAAATCCTGTAGGACTTGGGGCAAATCTAGTAACTATTGCACCTTCTTTTAGGTTTCTCTCAGGATATTTTTTTTCATAAATACTTACATCACTAGAAACATTTGGATATATTAAATCAGCTAATTCTTTATTGGTCATAAAAATCTTCCTTTTTTAACTATTTTTACTATCATATTATATTATAAAAAGTTTCCTTTTTCAATAAAAAAAGAGCCTATAGCCCTGTTCAAAGCACAAAAAAAGGAAGGCAACTTCCTATTTTAGCATTTCCACTATCGTCGGCGTTTGAGTGCTTAACTTCT